>LJCR01001565.1 GCA_001399705.1 Kouleothrix aurantiaca | reverse complement strand
GTGCGCGATAGTGCGCTTGGCACCGGCAACCTGGTGCTGCATGACATCACCATTGCTGCCGGTGGCGCGCTGGCGATTGGCGCGCCGCCCGCCGCCCAGCCGCCCGACCCCGAAGCGCTACGTCACGCGCTGGCAAAATACCTCGCCACGCTGCTGGAACGCTACCGCTTCCTCAGCCTGCAAGGCTTGAGCGCCAGAGGAACCCAGCAACTGCGTATTGAGATGAAGGCGGTCTTTGTTAATCTGCAAACCGACCAGCGCATTGCTGAGTTGAGTGTGTTTAGCGATGTCGTGAATCGCAGGCAGCCCGCCAAACGAACCAAGGGCGAAAAGCAAGCGGTTGCCACTCCGCAGATCAGCGCCGATCTCGATCAATGGCTGCGCGAGCTGTTGACCGATACCGACCGAGCAATTTTGCTGAATACCCGCAACGCCGATCAGGGTCGGCGCGAAGCCCTGCTTCAACAGCTTCAGGGGCCACGCACCGCGCTTGAGCTGATTCGCCACCATACCACGCTGGTGCTGCTTGGCGACCCGGGCAGCGGCAAAACCACCGTGCTGCGCCATGTTGCTATGGGCTTTGCACTGGCGCGGCTACAGGCCGAGCGCAATGAGCCGGCCGCGCTTGAGCCTGAGCTTGCCTGGCCTGGTACCCTGCCAATTCCCATCCTCATTCAGCTCCGCCGTTTTGCCGCCGACCTCGGCGCGCCGCCGGCCGATGCTGGCCCGCTGCTGCGCCACTTGGAGCAGGCACTGGCTGGTGATCGGCACGGCTCGCTCGCCCAACACCTGCTTGGCCGGCTGGAAGAAGGTGGCGTGCTTCTGATGTGCGATGGCCTCGACGAAGTGGCCGACGACACCCAGCGCGCATGGGCTTCCCAGGCAGTTGCATTGTTTGCCACGCGCTTTCCCCGCAGCCGCGTGGTCGTGACCAGCCGCGTCCACGCCTATCGCGATGCCTGCATGCTGCCGCCGCCTTTTCTTGTGGCTAAGCTCCAGCCGATGCAGCCCGACGCGCAGGATGATTTCATCCAGCGCTGGTATCGCGCAGCACTGCTTCATGGCAGCGGGCTCGACGCAGCCGAACAGGCGCAGGCCGCCGCCGCCAAAGCCTATGATCTGATTGGCGCGCTTGGGCGACGTGAGCGCCTGCGCGAGATCGCCGCCAACCCCTTGCTGCTGACGATGATGGCGCTGGTGCATCAGCACCGCTTGCGCCTGCCCCAGCAGCGTGCCGAGCTGTATAAAGAATGCCTGCTGCTGCTGCTGGAACAATGGGAGCAGCAGCGCGGCGATGGCTCTTCGGCTGGCCTGGCGAAAACGCTTGGTGTGCCCGACCAGACCGACCGCCTGGCGCTGATTCAGCCGCTGGCCTACGCGCTTCAGGAGCGTGGCCGGGAAGAAGCGCGCACCGACGAAGTGCGCGACTGGCTGCTGCGCCGCTTTCTTGGCCTGGCCCGCAACGACGTGGCGCAGGCCGAAACGCTGATTGAGCGCTTTCTTCTGTTTCTGGAAGGGCGCAGCGGCTTGCTGATCGCCCGCGACATCAAGGATCGCTACGCCTTCCCGCACAAAACCTTTCAGGAATATCTGGCGGCGCGCGAGCTGATCTACCGGGGCATGCAAACGCTCCAACACGAGGTGCTGGCTCACCGCCACGCTGCCACCTGGCGCGAAGTTATTCTGCTGGTTGCCGGGCAT
>LJCR01001563.1 GCA_001399705.1 Kouleothrix aurantiaca | reverse complement strand
AACCTACATTTTGCGTGAGCTGTTCCTGCACCACTTTTTTCGCGCGATTGGTGCTCACAAAGCGGTTTGGCTCACTTTTCTGCTTGACGAGCGCGGCCAGGCCGGCATCATCCGCCTGGCTGATTGGGTCGGCAGTAGCTTGCGCGATGACTGTGTTGAATTCGTTCAGCGCCTCCGTGTACAATTCGAGCTTGGTCAGCGCCAGCGCCCAGTCGTAGTGCAATGCCGGGTTACTTCGTTCCGGCGTTGCGGTTGTTTGCAGCGTCAGCTTGTAATTGTCGATCGCACCCTTGTAGTCGCCCACCGCGGCCGCGCGCCGCCCAGCCGACCAGCTTCTCAGCCCGTCGGCCAGCGCAGTGTCGCCCGGCGACACGCGTGTAAGCGCGGTGCCCATCGCCTCCATCACGTCGGGGTCGCTTGCAGCTGTATCGACGGTATTGAGGGCAGGAATAAGCCCTTTTACTACCAGCGGCATAGCGCTGCTGCCGGTGGTGTTTGGCTGCGCTTGCAGAAAGAGCTGCAACTGCTCGCCGGCGGAGATGTTCAGGAACAGCTCACGTGCTGCCTGTCCGGCCAGGTCGCTTTGCTGGGCTTTGCCGCGCTGTCCACTCGCCTCCGCTGTGGCGGCCTGGCTTTGCTGGAGTTGAAACAAGCCAGCCAGCGCGGCCATACGCACCTCGGCGTTGCTGCTGCTTTTGAACTGGTCGATATAGGCCTGCACAGCGGCTTCGGCCTGGGTTGGGCGGTTAAGTACAAATACCGCTGCCACGACCACGACAAAAGCGGCAAATGCGCTCAGCGCGGCGGCGGTGCGGCGGCTGGCGAGCGGCGGCATGGTCGCCTGGACCCAGCGCTGGTCGAACACGCGGTGGTAGATCTGGTTGCGCACGCGCAGGTTCTGGCCTTCTGGGCGCACCAGGCCATAGAGCTCGAGGTAGTTCTGCTCCTGCGAGCGGTCGTCGTCGGGAACGGCCTCGCCGGCGTGGATGCGACGGTACAGGCGCAGCGTCTTGCGGCGCTCGGCGACCGGGCTGGCCTGAATGCGGTTCTGTACAAACTTCAGGTTGTCGTCGGGCGCGTCTTTGGCGAGGAAATGCTCCTGCACCAGCGCATCGACCGTTTCCGCGCTCCAGCGTGCCGGCGTGCTGGCGGCAACCAGCTGGCAGAGTTTCTGGGTCAGGTAAGGTAAGGGTGTCCGTCGGTCCAGGCAAAAATCGCCCGCAGCATCGTGTCGCCGGGCGTTGGTGCTGGCTCGCGCTCCTGCTCGAACGGAGAACCGTGTTCCTGTTCGGCGACTGCGAGCTTGGCGTCCAGTCCATCTCGCAGCGGCGCGGCGTCGTCATAGCTAAACTCGCGCAGCACAATCTCGCGCCCGACGTTGAAGGGTGTGCGGTCGCGATCCTGGATCAGGTCGGTGGGCGTGGCGACGCCCAGCAGCACAAACGTGATCTGCTGGTAGGCGGGCGTGCTGGCGCGCTCGTTGTACATCGCGCGAATCGCGGCGAAGAAGTCGTCGCGGAAATCGAGATTGAGTGTGGTGTCGATCTCGTCGATGAAAATGACGATCGGCGCCTGCGCCTCGGCCAGCGCGACATCGCGCAGGAACTCCATAAAGCGCTGCGAGGGGCTGAGCTGCTGGTGCTCGGCCCACCAGGCGGCTGGCTCGACGGGAATGTGCAGGCTGGAGCAGATGCGGCTGAGC
>LJCR01001562.1 GCA_001399705.1 Kouleothrix aurantiaca | reverse complement strand
CGCTGGGCCTGCTGGTGATGGCCGTCTACGCCTTTAGCCGGCGCGAGCTGCTTTTCAGCGGCGCATAACGCCAGCGCTGAGCTTTCCGGCAGCCAAACATCGCTCACCCCTTGACAAGCGCCCCTGCATGCGAGTACAGTTGGGGCACGCAGGAGGCTTGCGATGGTGACAGCGCACTGTGAGCGAGACGATCAACGCCTCTTCCGATTGCTCAAAGCACTCGGCAATCCTGTGCGGCTGCAAATTGTGCGTTTTATACAAAAACATCCACGCTGTATTGGCAATCAAATCCAACTCCAGCTCCCCAGCGACGTTATTCGCGCCCAGTCTACTCTTTCGCAACATTTGAAGATTCTGCGTTCTGCTGGCATAATCCAGGCCTGCGACGATGGTTCGGCCACCTGTTATAGCATTAACCCCGAAATATTCGCGTGGTTGCGCGAGCAGCTGAACGATATGTAAGGTTTGCACAGTCTTGACCGCCGTAAGGCGATTGTGCTACAATGAACAATCAAAAGGGTTAACCTTTTCACAAATATCAAGTAAACACAGCGTGCGCCAAGCCAGATCCAAGATGATCGAGCGTGCACGAACAACTACACGAGGAGTACGACTATGGCTCAACAGTTGCGTCTTGTGATCGCCGACGACGAATCGCTGATCCGAATGAACCTCAAGGAAACACTGGTGGGGTTAGGCTACCTGGTGGTTGGCGAGGCCGGCGATGGCGTCAGTGTGGTGAACCTGGCGCGCGAGCTGCGCCCCGACCTGGTGGTGATGGACATCAAGATGCCGAAGCTGGATGGCATCCAGGCTGCCAAGGTGCTGACGGAAGATAAGATCGCGCCGGTGCTGCTGCTCACCGCCTACTCGGATCGCGAGCTGGTCGAGCGCGCGCGCGAGGCGGGCGTGGTGAACTACATCGTCAAGCCTTTCCGCGACGCCGAGCTGCTCCCCGCGATCGAGATCGCGATGGCGCGCTATGCCGAGTTCCAGGATATGGACAAGAAAATCGGCGACCTGCAGGAAACGCTTGAGACGCGCAAGTTGGTCGAGCGCGCCAAGGGTGTGCTGATGGATACGCAGGGCCTGAAGGAACAGGAAGCGTTCCGCAAGATCCAGCAGCTTTCGATGAACACGCGCAAGTCGATGCGCGAAATTGCCCAGGCCATTCTGCTGACCGCGCAGATCGAGAAGTAGGAGCGGCGTTTGGACGCCCCGGCCCCCGAACAAGGCGCGCCTGTCTCTCCACCGAGGGCGGGCGCGCTGTTGCGTTCTCTGCGCGCTGTGCTGCCTTATGCGCTCACGGCGCTGGTGGCGGTTGCGCTGAGCATTGGCGCGCAGCAGCTCTGGCCCCCAGCCGAGCAGCCCGCCATTCGCGTGCCTACCAGCCAGCCCGTGCCGTCGCCGGCGCCTTCCCCAACCGCAGCCGCGCAGGCCACCGCTCCGCCGCTGTCGGCCGGCATCACCGAGCAGGAGCTTGCCGACGTGCGCGCCGAGGGCGACCGCAAACAGGCGCAGATCTACCTGCTGCTGGCAATCGTCCAGATCGACGACGCCGAGGCGGCCCTGCGCGCCAACGAGCTGGCAAGCGTCGATCAGTCGCTGGTGGCGATTGATAACTCACTGCAGCTGGCGTATGGCCGCTACGAGCGGGCCGGCGACTCGGCGCGCGACGCGGTGGCCCAGCGGCGCATGGAGG
>LJCR01001559.1 GCA_001399705.1 Kouleothrix aurantiaca | reverse complement strand
GGTTTTCAGCTCGGTGATCTCGGTGTTCTCTGTGGCTTTATTTTTTTGCATGCTCGCCAAGCGCAAAGTCGACTGCGGCCTCGGCGTGGAGTTTTGTCGTATCAAATACCGGCACGGCGGTCTCGTTCTCCTGCACAAGCAAGCCTATTTCTGTGCAGCCCAGGATTATGCCTTGCGCACCGGCTTCAACCAGCTCCGCCATGATCGTTTGATAGACCTGTCGTGACTCGGGAACGATCCGCCCCAGGCACAGCTCCTCGTAGATAATCCGGTGAACGACGGTTTGCTGATCTGCCGGGGGAACAAGCACGTCCAGGCCGTGCTGCGCAACCAGGCGCCCTTTGTAGAACTCCTGCTCCATGGTAAAGCGCGTGCCCAGCAGGCCAACGACCCGAATACCATCGCGTGTGATCGCGTGGGCGGTTGGATCGGCAATGTGGAGCAGCGGAATGGCGATGGCGGCTTCAATCGCCGGGGCAATTTTGTGCATTGTGTTGGTACACAGCACCACAATATCAGCGCCAGCGCGCTCAAGGCGCTGCGCAGCATCGGCGAGAAGGGCACCAGCTTCGTCCCACGCGCCACGGTGCTGCAGCTCCTCGACCTGAGCGAAGTCAACCGAGTACATCACGCACTGTGCCGAGTGCAAGCCGCCAAGACGTTGCTGGATGTGCTGGTTGATCAGGCGGTAATACTCGCTGGAAGACTCCCAGCTCATACCGCCGAGTAAGCCAATCGTTCGCATCGAACTCCCCGGGTTTTTGATCTCTACAAATCTTCGCGCTATTGAAGAGCCTCGTTGCTCTTCCCAATCCCCAAACCCTAACA
Organism: Kouleothrix aurantiaca; assembly: GCA_001399705.1. Lineage (GTDB taxonomy): Bacteria > Chloroflexota > Chloroflexia > Chloroflexales > Roseiflexaceae > Kouleothrix > Kouleothrix aurantiaca. The sequence goes on along the minus strand of LJCR01001559.1, from coordinate 875 downwards.
CCCATACCCTAAACCCCGCCTGAAAGCGCACTATCGCTTCGGCGCTACAGCGTGCCTTTGGTGCTTGGCACCGCGCCGCCGGCCCGCTCGTCGATGCGCGTGGCGGCGTCGAGCGCGCGCCCAAACGCCTTGAACAGCGCCTCGACTTTATGATGATCGTTGCGGCCATACAGCACGCGCGCGTGGAGGTTCAGGCGACCATGCGTCGCAATGCTCTCGAACAGGTGCGCAATCAGGTCGGTGCCAAGCTGGCCCACGCGCGGCGTCACGAACTCGGCATCGAAGACGGCGTAGGGCCGCCCGCCCAGATCGACCGCCACAAAGCCCAGCGCCTCGTCCATTGGAACGTAGCTGTGGGCCGTGCGCACAATGCCGCGCCGCTCGCCCAGCGCGCCGTCGAGCGCCTGGCCGAGGCAGATGCAGACGTCCTCGGCGGTGTGGTGCTCGTCGATATGCAGGTCGCCCTGCGCCTGCACGGTTATGTCGAATAACCCATGCTTCGCGAACAGCGTCAGCATATGGTCGAGAAAGCCGATGCCGGTGGCAACCTCGGCGCGGCCAGTGCCGTCAAGCACTAGCGTCAGGGCCACATCCGTCTCGCCGGTGCGGCGGTGAATCGTCGCGGTTCGCTCGCTCACGCGTTTCTCCCAATTGAAGTTCCTGAGTGCCGCGCCATTGTACCACCTCTGGCGCGGCGCGCAGCACCCCTTGACAAACAGAATGTTTAGTGCTAAACTATCGCTATGAAACAAGCAAGCCAAACCAGCATCCCACGCATCCGCCAGCCCGCCGTGTTCGCATGGATCCGGCTCGCGCGGGTGTTTCAGAAGATCGATACGGCGTCGGAGCGCTTTTTCCGCACACACAGCCTGAAC
>LJCR01001561.1 GCA_001399705.1 Kouleothrix aurantiaca | reverse complement strand
CCCCGCCGGGCGGCACGCTCACTGTTTGCACATCCAGCAAAAGATCGTCGAACAAACCCAGCGGCTGCCCGGTCGTCACGCCGGGCGAGCAATCGTTGCCCTGCGCGTCGAGCACCACCGGCGCGGGGTGGCCGGCGCGCACATACGAAAAGGTGCGCGTGGAAAGCTCGAATACGCCATACACCACCGTTACAAACATCGAGCCCATCTCGCGGCGCAGCAGCTGGTCGTTCAGCGCGCGCACCGCCGCCTCGGGCGTGGGGGCGTGGGCTGCCTGGGCGTTCAGCAAACTCGACGCCAGCCCCATATACAGCGCGGCGGGCATGCCCTTGCCCGACACATCCGCCACCGTCAGGATCAGCCGGTCGTCGCCAAGCGGCACGACGTCGTAGAAATCGCCGCCGACGCTGCGCGCCGGCAGCATGCACGCACCCAGCTCAGCGCCCGGCAGCTCGGGCAAAGTCTGGGGCAGCATCTGCATCTGAATGCCGTGCGCCAAGCGCAGCTCGTGGGCCAGCGTTTCCTGCTCGATCAGCTGCGCCTGCGCGGCCTGCAGCTCGACATAGGCCTTGGCAAGCTGCTGATTTTTCGCCTGCAGGTCGTGCAGCGCCGCCTCGTGCGACTCGCGCAGGCGCGTGCTCAGAATCTTCAGCATCGTATACACAAGGTGCGGATGCCGGCTCAACAGATTGTCGAAGTCTGCGCGGCTGAAGATCAGGACGTCGGCGCGCTCGTAGACGCGCACGCTGGCGGTGCGCAGGCCGTCGGTGTTCAGCAGGCTCATCTCGCCCACAAACTCACCCACGCCGCGCACACCCACCAGGCGCTCATCAGGCGTGCCCAGCGCCTTGATGATCGCAATGCTGCCGGCCAGCACGACGTAAAAATGATCGCCCGTATCGCCTTCGCGGAAAAGCAAGGTGCCTGGCTCGAATGTCGTTGGCTCAAGCGTTGCAGCCAGGTGCTCAAGCTCTGTGGCAGGAATGCCAGCAAACAGCGGCACAAGCCCGATGATTGCCGGGTCGATACGGCGCAGTGTGTTCATAGTCTCTTACCCGAACGATTCCAGCGCTTGCTGGTAATTCGTGTGAATTTGCAAAAACATGTCGTAGCCAGCTGTTTTGAGCACTTCGAGCACGTGCTTGTTCGGGCCAAGCAGCTTGAGGTGCGGCGAGGCGTAGGTGCCAGCGCTGATGCCGCTTCCCACTGCTGCCGCGTCGGCCCCAGCCGCCTCGCGCAGCAACATGTAGATCGCGTGCAAGGCGCGCAGGCCCGCTGTCGCCATATACGGCACGTTCGACAGGTCGATCAGAATGTGACGCATGCCTTTGTCGAATGCCGCCTGCGCCTGCTCAATCAATGCACCGCTTTCGGTCAACGGCCCCGTCACGCGCAACACCGCCACCGGTGGTTCGCGCAGCTCCCGCAACGTGGTAATGTCCATGCCTCTTCCTCCTTGATCGTGTCGAGCGGTTGAGCGAATGGTATGCTGCACTCATCCTACATAGTATGACGTTTGAGCACCGTAATTTCGTTACCGCCACCGCTGCGTGGCCGATATGTGAATGTATCGGTCAGGCGGCGCACAAGCAGAAGGCCAAATCCGCCCGGCGCGCGCATTTCGAGCGGGCGGCGCGGGTCGGGCTCGGGCATACACGTCGGGTCGAAAGCCGGGGCTGCGTCGCGCAGATGAGCGATAACCC
>LJCR01000156.1 GCA_001399705.1 Kouleothrix aurantiaca | reverse complement strand
GCCTTCCGCATCAAAAGTGGCGTGCAGTTGCACGTCCCCGCAGCGAAACTCAACTGTGCAGTCCAGCGGCGCGAAGCTCTCAACATCGATCTGGTAGCTCGCATCATCCATCTTTGTGGCCCACACCGTGCACTGGTGCGTCTCTTCAGCGTCGATCGCGCCGTCAAAGATAGCCTGCCGGCGATCAGCACCACGTGTGGTAAGCCGTAGATTATAGGGATTAGGCAACAGTCCGCGGAGGTTGCTGCGCGGAATACAGATCGGGTGGAGCCATTCGAGCGGCTGCCTTGCGCCCGGCTGATGCAGCACCCAATTTTGCGGCTTGTGGGAATCGAGCAGCATGCGGGTAAGGGAATACGTTTCGGAACAATCGGGGCAGATCCACAGGTGCCACCAGACACCCGGGTAGGTTTGGGCCGCTTCGGCCGCGTCCGTGTCCTTGAGGTCAATATAGGCTGGGAGATCTTCCAGGCATTCGTCGCAGGAGATCGATTGCGGGGCGGGCGCCATGTCGCTTGCGCGGAACATCAGCAGAATGCTCGCCCGGCATAATGGGCACTCGCTTAGATGACGGCGCGTGTTCTCGGATACTAAAGCTGGGTTCCCATTGGAGATCGCGACCGCTAGATGGTGCATCGCCTCATCGCATCGCAACAAGTCTGCAGTCATATTCTTGTTTGGTCCTTTGTCAGTAGTGTGCGAACAGCACATCCAACGCACCGCCAGCATTCCTCACACACCTGCACACACTGCCAATATGCTCGTCAGATATTGGTGTTTCAGTGTCGTTGTTTTGTTAGATGCTTTTTTTCCTCACTTGTTTACTTATTTTAAGAAATTTTGGCAGATCGTCAATCTGCCTTTTGTTTAGAACAGAGCAGCGTGGCGAAGCTGCGATTCGATTATACGAAGGTTGTGAATTTTATTTATGTTGCGGCGCTTTAATGCGTTGCAGTACGATTGTACACCACGAAATCGGCACTTGCGAGGCACATTGCTATGCATCCGCGCGTGGCAAAAGCGGGGCCGCAAAATATTTACTATCGCACATAATAAAAGCAGGCCGAGCGCTGTGCTCAGCCTGAACTATACAAATCGCAGGATCGCGCCGTTATGAAGGATGAAGCGTATCGTCGTCCTTACCGAACCAGGCGCGCACCGATTTATCCTGTTGAAGTATTTTGATAGCTTGTTGCAGCATACCGTAAACACGGGACGGGCTTAGCTCGAGTTTTTCGCCGATCGCGCGCAGAGTGAGCTGTTCGTTATGGCTGAGCGAAAACACAGTTATCAGGCGCTTATCGGGCTGCTCGATCAGAACGCGCTCGATCAACGCGCGCAATTGCTCGTCGAGAACATAGATATCAGGGGCGCTTTCGGGTGCTTCGGGCGCGGGCGCACCAGCCTCGATATGCTCTTCGAGCGAGTAAGCCTCGCTGCCAAGCGCGCGCTTCTGGGTATTGCTCATCTTTGCCACCTGCTGCATTTGGCGGACGGCAATCGTATATACCCAGGTATTCAGGCGGCTTTTATAGGCAAATGTATCGATCTTCTGCCAGATAGTAATGATCGCAGTCTGCGCCAGATCTTCCAAGCCTGCCTGACCGTCGTCGGGGCGGTAGGGGCTTGTGAATTTGCTCGCAAGAATGCGGGTTATCGTTCCATGCAACTCAAGCATCACCCATGTGTGCCGGGCGTGGTTCGAGTCGCAAATCGCCTCAACCTGCTGGTGATCGGCATGGTAGTTCTGCACGCGCATTTGCAGCAGGTGTCCTGCCAAATCTGGCTCGCGCTCCAGAGACGCGATTGCGAACTCGTAATAGTTCTGGAGCGTATGTGCCGATAGGTTCCAGCTATGCGTTGCATTGAGCGAATCGACAATAACCCGGCAGGCTCGATGCTTCTCGGCGTCGTGCAGCATAATCGTGTCACCTGAGCTTCAGAACAGAAGCTAAACCGCCCCACACCTGCCCCACTTATATATGCAATATTAGGGTCTTTTTAGTATCGCATATTATTTTCTTAATTACAAGCATCCTTACACGTTGTGTTGTACAACTTACAAAAATTGTTATATTTCGTGCCAATACCTCACGTAGGAAGTGCGCGAGCACTCAGTTCGATCTGTTCGCCGTCGGCGAGAGGCACGCCGACAAAGCGCGCAATGCCCTGCGCGTCGGTGGTGGCCTCGTGGCTGCTCTCAGCCGTGGCGAGCAATATCTCCCAGTGCTGGTCGCTCGCGGCGCTCTGCACCGCCACCAGCACATCGGGTGCTTCGCCGGCCTGGCCTGGCACCAGCGACACGGCCAGCAGCGGCGCGCCGGCGACTTCGGGCAGCGTATCGGCGAAAAGGTTTGCCGCGGCCCCGCCGCTCAGCGCACCCGCCATGGGCAACTGCAAACGCAGCTGCACAGCGAATGCCTGCCGCAGCGCGCCAATCACTGTTACGATCACGTTTGAGCTTTGGCGGGCGGGCTTGAAAAATGTTGGAGCGGGCGAAAGCGCTGGCTGCTCTGCCGGGTTCAGCGCTGCATCAAGGTCGGCCGCCAGCTCCTCGTACAGGGTTGTGCACTCGGCACAATGATCAAGGTGCTGCAGAAGATCGGCGAAAGCGGGGTCGGCATCGACATCCTGGCCAGCGGCTTCTGCTTCGACGAACGCATCGATCTGGGCGCGCGCCGCTTCGCATGTCAGCGGGTCGGGCGCTTCAAGCGCGCGAAGAAGGGGCGCGGCGGCAGCGTTTGGATCGGGCTTATTCGTCATGGTCGGATGCTCCTGTGTTGCCCATGGCACGCGCTGATTCGCCACTAAGGTTGCGCAGCCACGCCATAAAAGCCGGGTTATCACGCAATCGCTGAAGCACGCGCGACTTGACCACCCGCACGCGTGCCATCGGAATTCCTAAATCAGCCGCAATATCGCGTGGTTTGTCGCCATCTATAAACGTGCGTATGAGCACGCTTCGTTCAAATTCACCGGGCAGGCGGGCGCGCAGCTGGGCGATCATGTCGTCAAGCGCGAGCTGCTGCTCAACCTGCTGCGCATAATCGTGCTCGTCGGCTTGTTTGTGCTCATCGGCAGAATCATGCTTTGATTCATTCGCCTCAGCAGCCTCAAGCTCGCGCCGCACGGTGCCGAGAACACGCAGCGCCCAGGTTAAAAAGCTGGCGGGCGACTTGAGCGACGACAGTTTGGTGAGCACGCGCAGCACCGCTTCTTGCGCCAGATCCTGCGCTTCCTCGCGCTGTTTGCCCTGCCGCATTGCCATAAAAGAGAACAGTGGCCACAGCTCTTGCGCGGCCTGGTCGTCGCGCTGGCGGAGGCGCTCGTACATCAGCGCGCCATACACCCGCCAGACGCCAAGTCGTGGCGCGGCCGGCTTGCCCGCCCTGCTCAGCTGCTGGCACTCGCTCCACGCACGCTCGATCAGCGCCGCTTCGTCAGAAACGAGCGACCAGCGGTAGCGGCGCGACATCGCGAGCCACGCAGCCTGCACGTCGGCGCGTTCGGTTGTGGGCACAGGCGTCCCTTTCCCGCAAGAGTGGTGCGGGAAATGGTACCACAGTGCCGCATTTTCCGTCAACCGTTCATTTTAGGCCCAACAGTTGAGCATTCTTCACCCTGATGCGCTACCTGCGTGGTACAATATGGGCCTATGCCAGTGCATTCAACAGACGCAAGATCGCGATATGCGCGCATCCAGGCGCTCGCCGAGCGTGATCCGCGCCGCGCCGTGCGGCTGGCCGAGCGGGCGCTGGCGCTGGGCGCCGGCACCCCCGACGCGGCTTTGGCGGCGTATACGCTCGGTTGGGCATGGCTGTGCTGGGAGCATTTCGACGAGGCGCGCGCGCAGCTGAACGCCGCGCACGAGCTTCTGGCGGCACAGCCCGATCGCGCCGCCGAGCTGCGCTGCCGCCTGGCCCTGCTGGTGATAGATCTTTTTCAAGCCAACTACACCGATCTCCAGCCCCGGCTGGGGGCGCTGTCGCAAGAATTGGCCGCTGCTGGTGCCCCCGCCGAAGCCAATCGCGCCCAGCTCTACCAGGCCATCATTTTCAACATTCTTGGCAATGCGCGCGAAGCCGCTGCCCTGCTCGACGCTATTGAGCCCGCGATCATGGCGGCGCACGGCATGGACATGGTGCGCTGGCTGCGGGTGCGCGCCTTTGCCGCGCAAGAGCAGAATGACCATGCGCGCGCCCAGTCTTTGCTACGCCGCTCCAGCGACCTTGCGGCCGCGCTGCACAGCCCGCCCGAACGCGCCAAATGCCAGTTCGAGCGGGCCTGGAGCGATTTGCAGGCCGAGCGCCTGGAGCTGGCGCAGCGCGGGTTCGCGCAGGCGGGCCGCACGTTTCAGAGTCTCGGGCTGCAATCTCGCGCAGCGCTCAGCCTTGGCCATTGCGCCACCGCGCTGATGCGCCGCGGCCTGTATCACGAGGCGCTGCCCGCCTTGCTCGAGGCGCTCGAACAGTTTCAGCACCTTGGCCGCGCCCTGGATAGCGCCAGAATCCAGATCGAACTGGGCAATCTGTCTTTCTTCACCGGCCAGTGGGAAGCTGCGCTGGCCTACTATCTGCGTGGCGAAACAACATATCTGGCCAGTGGCGTTGAAGGCTCGGCAATCATCGCGCGCCGCAACCGCGCCACCGTCTACCGCACCCAGAAGCGCTTTGCCGAGGCCGGCGCGCTGCTGACCGACTGCGAGGCGCGCGCGCAGGCGCTGGGCTTTTATAAGGAACTGGCGCCGATCTGGCAAGAACAAGCGAACCTGCTGGCCGCAACCGGCGAGTACGCCGCCAGCACGCAGAAATACGCCCAGGCCAGGCACGCATTCGTGGCAGCGCAAAACATGCTGGGCGCCGCCGACTGCGCGATCGAGCAGGGCCAGCACGCGCTCGACCACGGCGACATCGCCACGGCCCAGGCGCTTTTCCGCGAAGCCGAACCTGCGCTCGCCCAGCACCCGCACCACCGCTGGCGCGCGCTTGGCGGGCTGGCGCGCTGTGCGGCGGCGCGCGGCGACCAGGCCGAAGCGCTGGATCGGTATCAGGCCGCGCTCAGCACGATTGCCACCCTGCGCGAGCGGCTGGCAACCGAGGCGATTTCAAGCAGCGTTTACCAGCTGGCCAGCGATCTGCACGCCGAGGCGCTTGGGCTGGCGGCTGCCGCAAACGCGCCGGAAACCGTGCTGGCGATTGCCGAAAACCAGCGCGCGCTGGTGCTGCGCCGCCTGCTCGCATCCGAGCGCGCCGCGCTTTCCCCGCCCGACCAGGCGCGCCACGACGCGCTGCGCGCCACCATCACCGCGCTCATGCCCGCCGCCGACGACGGCGACCCGGCCGCGAACCTGCAGCTCGATCGGGCGCTGGCCGACTATGGCGAGCTGCTGCTGCACGCGCGGCACCGGAACGCGCCCGCCGACGGCATCATCCACGCTGCGCCCAGCTTCGACCTCGCACGCGCGCGCGATGCCCTTGTGGCGGCGTATGGGAACGACTGGACGGCGCTATGCTACACTGAGCGCGCCAGCACACTGCTGCTGGAAGTCTTGACACCCGGCGAGCTGTGGCAGCACTCGATTCAGGCGGGTGATGCGCTGACACAGCTGATCAAGCGCGCTAGCTTGCCAGAATATCGCCGCCTTACCTACCGGGGCAGCACGCCAAGCCAGCCTAAGCCCGCTTCCTGGAGCCAGCCGCGCGCGCTGGCCGAGCAGTTGCTCCCGCCGGCGGTGCGTGCGCGCCTGCACCCCGATCATCACCTGCTGATTGTTCCGGCCGGCGCGCTGCATCATCTGCCATGGCCGGCGCTGCGCAGGGGCGATGCCTGGCTGGCCGAGCAGGCGATTCTTCAGCTTGCGCCGTCACTTTCAGCGTGGCAGCTACTGGGCCGCCCCACGCCAGCGCCAGCCGATGAAGCGCTTATGCTCGGCTGCAGCGCATTTGGCAGCCGCGCCGTGGCGCTCGAAACCGTGCCCGAGGAGGTGGCGCTGGTGGCGAAGCTCTGGCCCGGCCCCAGCCGCATCCTGCTTGACACGC
>LJCR01001560.1 GCA_001399705.1 Kouleothrix aurantiaca | reverse complement strand
GCTGGTTCGCGCCCGCGTGGTGGCTCGTTTGTGATGACGGCCGACAACCTCAAGCCCATCCGCAACCGCATGGAATCGCTGTCGCAGGATGTTGGCTCACAATGCATCCTGCTGGCAAATCGCGCGGGCATGGTTTTGGCCGAGGTTGGTATCTCCTCGGGCATCCCGACGATGATCCTGTTGCCACTGCTTTCCACCAGCTTCTCAACCGCTGGGCAGATCTCGCAGATTTTGCGCGAAGAAGATTCAACCTCGCTGTATATGCACGAGGGCCAGCGCTACGATGTCTACTGCTTCGACATTCTGCAAAGCTTCATGCTGGTGATTGTGTTCGACAAAAGTGGCATCGCCACTGCCAAGATCGGCTCGGTGTGGGTGTACGCCAAGCGTGCCATCCGCGACATGCAAGACATGCTTTCGTAAGCATTCAGCGCCGGAATGCCAAAAGCAGCAGCACCAACGCAAGGTGGCAAGGTTTGTTGCCACCTTGTTCCACCCACCCGCGGCGGCGCGAAACAGCCCGCAAGAAACTTGCATTCTTCCCTTACCTATGCTATACTCGCGCCCGCTATAACGCTGGCAACAGTGATGTTTTTAAACTCAACCTCCAATCCAGGTTGAATTTTTATGCCCGAAGGTCTCGTGCTTGTGAAAGAGTTCGCAAACGTCGGTTGACTTTCAGAAACCAACATGGTATATTCTTTGTGAAAGAGTTCCCAAAGTCGCAGCCCAGAAGGGAGCCCCCTCTATGCGTAATCGGATCCTCATAGTTCTTGGCGTGACCCTGGTTATTGGCCTGGCGCTGTACTTCGCCGGCGTCAAGATGACCAAGGCAGACCTGGCGATCTCAGCGGCTGCCGAACCGATCTTCTGCCTTGGCGGCGAGCTGGAAGGCGAGCACTGCGCGAGCGGCTTTCCAGTCACCAATTCGCTGATCATGACGGTGCTGGTCGACATTGTGCTGCTGGTAACTGCGTGGCTTGCCACCGCCAACATGCAGCTCATCCCGCGCGGCATTCAGAACGTCATGGAATTCATGGTCGAGGCGTTCTATAACTTCTCGCAGAGCGTCGACCGTAAGAATGTCGCGAAGTTCTTTCCCATCTGCGCGTCGATCTTCTTCTTCGTGCTGTACTCGAACTACCTGGCGCTGATCCCAGGCGTGGGCAGTATTGGCGTGTGCCACGAAGAGGCGCATGCCGCTGAGGGCGAGGCTGCGCCGGCTGAAGGTGCGGCTGCTGAAGCGCACGTGGCTCCGTCGGCGGTATTCTCGGGATTGCCGGGCTACTGCGAAAACGGCAAGGTCATTCCGGCCCTGCGCGCGCCGAGCTCGGATCTGAACGTGACGCTGGCGTGGGCGCTGGTGGCAGTGTTTATGGTCGAGTTTTTTGGCTTCCAGGCGCTCGGCTTGAATTACCTCACCAAGTTCTTCAACTTCAAGGAAGGCGCGATGGGCTTCATTGTCGGTCTGCTTGAGTTGATCTCCGAGTTCGTTCGTATCATCGCTTTCTCCTTCCGTCTTTTTGGCAACATCTTCGCAGGCGAGGTTGTGCTGGGCGTGATGGCGTTCCTGTTCCCCTACCTGCTGCCGCTGCCGTTCTACGGCCTGGAGGTCTTTGTGGCCTTCATGCAGGCGTTCATCTTCTCGGTGCTGACGCTGGTGTTTATGTCGCTGGCAACCATATCGCACACCGGCCATGATG
>LJCR01001556.1 GCA_001399705.1 Kouleothrix aurantiaca | reverse complement strand
CCGCACGGGCGCGCTGCTCGCGCTCGCGCCCGTCCATGCGCGCATAGACCAGCGGCAGCTCGACGTTTTTGAGCGCCGAGAGGCGCGGCAGCAGGTTGAAGTTCTGGAACACAAAGCCGATTTTGGCGTTGCGCACGCGCGCCTGCTCGAAGCGGCCCAGCTGGCTGACATCCTGGCCGTCGAGGTAGTAGCTCCCGCCGCTTGGGCTGTCGAGCAGGCCCAGCACCGTCATCAGGGTACTTTTGCCACTGCCCGACGGCCCCATGATCGCTACCATCTCGCCGCGATGGATTTCAACCGACACGTCGTCAAGCGCGCGGAAAGTAGTGTCGCCGGTGACGAAGTCCTTGATCAGGCGCTCGGCGCGCACCACTGGCTCGGTGACGTAATCGGTGCCAGTGGGTTCGGTTATATAGTCGATTGTCATCGTCGTTTCCCTTCGCGCTATTATTCTTTGACGAGCACCTGCTGGCCGTCGCTCAGCCCGCTCAAAATCTCAACCTGGTCGCTGGTGCGCAGGCCAAGCTCAACCGGCTGCGTGGCAACGGTCTGATTGCCATCTTTGTCAGTGCTCACCACGCTGACGACATTGGCGCCATTTTCGCTGCGCACCGCCGCGGCCGGGATGTGCAGCGCGTTCTCGCGCCGGTCGCTCACAATGCTGGCGCTGGTCTTCGCCTCCGCAATTGGCGTGGGCTTTGGCTTCTACCCCGCGCGCCGCGCTGCGCTGCTGCCCCCGATCGAAGCGCTGCGCTACGAGTAGGCGCACCCCGCCCTCCGCCAAAAGACCGATGCCCGAACGCACAAGCTGCGGTATCCTCTAGCGCAGTCGCGCGACATAAGAAACGGTGCGCCTCGGCAGGCCCCCTATGGGCTGCCCAGGCGCGTTTCGGCGTGCTCATCTGCCTGGTTTGGAGCGAAAGAGAGGTTTTCGTGCGCCTGTACTACGAAATCGCCCGGCGCTCGTTTCGGCGCGCCACGATCTACCGCAGCTCGTATATCGCGGGAATTCTGACCAACGCTTTTTTTGGCGTGCTCCGCTCGTATATGTTCATCGCGCTGTATGGTGCGGGCGGCGCGGTGGCTGGCTTCACGCTGGCCGACGCCGTTTCGTACACATGGGTGACGCAGGCGCTGATCTCGATCGGCGCGGGCTGGGTGTTCTCGCGCGAGCTGATGACATCCATCCGCACCGGCGACGTTATTACCGACCTGTCGCGGCCGTGGAATTTCTATGGCTACTGGCTCAGCCAGTCGCTTGGCGAGCGCGGCTTCAACCTGCTGGTGCGCGGCGCGATCACCTACCTGATCGGCGTGCTGTATTTCGGGGCATACGTGCCGGGGCCGGCGCAGTGGCCGGGCATCGTGTTGGCGCTTGCGCTGGCGCTAGTTCTCTCGTTTGCGTTCAGCTTCGTTGTGAATATGAGCGCCTTCTGGCTGCTCGACAGCAACGGCGTGATGATGATCGCCAATATCATGCTCAGCTTCTTCTCAGGTTTCCTGCTGCCGATCGCATTCTTCCCCGCCCCACTCGCGGCGGTTGCGCGCGCGCTGCCTTTCCAGGCAATCACCGGCCTGCCAGCGCAGATTTTCCTTGGGCAGATCGCCGGCGCCGCGCTGGGCCAGGCGCTTCTGCTGCAACTCGTGTGGGCGGTGGCGCTGGTTGGGCTGGGCCTCTTCATGCTGCGGGCGGCAATGCAGAAGG
>LJCR01001558.1 GCA_001399705.1 Kouleothrix aurantiaca | reverse complement strand
CGCTGATCGGCTATGCCGACCTGCTCTTGCGGCGCGCGCAGCGCGACGGCCAGCTGCCCGAGCGCGACCAGCGCGCGGTGCGCATCATCAGCGATCAGGCCGGGCGGCTGAATCGCCTGATCGCCGCCCTGCTCGACCTTTCGCGGATCGAAACTGGCCAGCTCAGCATCGAGCGCGGCGAAGTCGCGCTTTCCGCGCTGGTCGACCGGCTGGTGCGCGAAACGCAGGCCACGCTGCAAACGCACCACCAGCTGGCGTGGGATCTGCCCGACGAGCCGCTGACCGTCAGCGGCGACGAGCTGCGCGTCGAACAGGTGGTGCAGAATCTTATTCAGAACGCGATCAAATACAGCCCGGCCGGCGGCACCATCACCGTGCGGCTGGCCCGCGATGGCGAGTGGGCGCGGCTGCTTGTGAGCGACGAAGGTATTGGCATTCCCGAGCAGGCGCTGCCGAACCTGTTCAAGCGTTTTTACCGCGCCCCGAACACCGATGAGCACCACATCAGCGGTATGGGCGTGGGCCTGTTTGTCGTGCGCGAAATCGTGCAGCTGCACGGCGGCGATATTCACGTGGAAAGCACTGAAGGAAAGGGCACAACGGTTACGCTCTTGCTCCCGCTGATGAGCAGCACCGAGCTGGGGCAGGCCTAACGATGGACGCACCCGCGCCAGAGTTCCCCGGCTTCCGCCCCGACGTGCTGGCCGCGCTGGATGTGCCGGGCGTGAACGAGCGCTGGGCCGCCGTGCAGGAGCAGCTGCACCCGGCACTGCTCGCCCTGGCCGAACAGCTGCGCGCCGAAGGCATGCGCCGCTTCCCGCGCGCCTGGCCGCTCTACGAGCTGAGCTTCCGCAGCCTGCGTTTCGTAAATCGCGGCCCCAACCAGCGCGCGCCGATCGACTCCTACCACGTCGCCTTTGATCGGCCGCCGCGCGGCTGTGGATTGCTGGTAGCGGTGAGCGGCGCCGAGCGCCAGATCGTTGTGGCGCTCCAGATCAGCGTGCGCCAGCGCAAGGACGACATGCGGCGCGTGTGGGAGGCGGGCCGCGCCCTGTGGCTGCCGCTGGTGCAGCAAGTGAGCGAGGTACGCTTTGCGGAAGGGCGAGCGCGTGGCCGCGAGGCCCAGACCGACGGCTCAGAAACCTGGATGGATCGCTACCTCGGCACGCGTGGATCGGCCTACCTGCTGGCTGGCTTCGCCTATAGCTGGGACGATGCACGTGTGGCGCAGCCCGAATTCGCCCGCCAGATCATCGACGACGCGCTGGCGCTGTTCCCGCTGAACGAAGCGCTGATGGAGCAGGCCGAAGAGCTCGACCCGTTCAGCGCGGCGATGCTGCGCGAGCGGCGTGCGCCCTACGTGCCGCCGGCGCTGCCGCCAATCGAAACGATCGTCGAGCGCATTCACGCGCGCGGCTTTGCGATTGCCGACTCGCTGATCCGCGCCTACCACGTCGCGCTGCAAACCAAGCCGCTGGTCATCCTGCCCGGCATCTCGGGCACCGGCAAAACGCGCCTCACGCGGCTCTACGCCGACGCGGTGCTGCCCGCGCCAAGTCCCGGCAACGATCACTACCTGCTGGTGGCAGTGCAGCCCGACTGGCACAACGCCCGCGATCTGCTGGGCTACTACAACGCCCTGACGAACAAGTTTCACCCAACGCCGTTTCTGCGCTTCCTGCTGCGCGCCGCTGCCGACCCGGCC
>LJCR01001555.1 GCA_001399705.1 Kouleothrix aurantiaca | reverse complement strand
GGGCGGGCACAACTGCGCGGCCCTGAAGATTGATCAGCTCGGCGCGGCCGCCCAGGGCCGCCTGCACCTTGCCTTCGCTCCCGGCCACAATCACGCGCCCATCGCGGATGCCAAGCGCCTGCACGCGCGGCATCGCCGGATCGAGCGTGTAGATCGCGCCATTATAGAGGATGCTGGATGGCATAGCTGTTTCCTGTTGCTGCGTGCGTGCATGGTACGGATGGGCGGCGATTCTGTCAAAAAATGGTTTGTGTGCGCGAATGATCGGGCCACAGAGCGCACCGAGAGCACTGAGTTTTGATCATTCTATTCAGCGATCGTCGTGCCCGTATGGCTTATCTGTTTTGCATATGGATATCGAAGGCTGTGTTCGTGCCTTCCTGTCTTCGTGGCAAAAAGTACGGCATCATTTGGCCAAGCTAGCGGATTTGCAAGCAACCTATGCGGATCAGCAAGCTTCTTTCGCATCAGCATGTGAACTGAGGCAGTCGTAGATCCAAAATGGCTAGCGCCGCAGGTGCACCGTGCTTTTTGCCTCAAGCGGCAAGCCTTCAGGGGTGATAATGCGCAGGCGCAGCAGGTAATCGCCCGGCGCGAGGCCACCGGTGGGCCATACGCCCAGAATGCCATCCACCACACCGAAAATGCCTTCGCCCAGCGGCTGCCAGCGGTCGGGCGCATTCGCCGCCGCCCATTCAAGCGTGTAGCCGCCGCGCGCAGTGCCGCGCACCAGCACCTGCGTGTCGGTAATGGTTGCGCCATCGGCGGGCATGGTGATCTGCGCCAGCGTGGCGTTGGGCTTGTTCTCAGGCGCTGCGCAATACTTGCTTGGCGCTTGTGGCATGCCGGTGCTGGCCGCCCATTCCTGAAACTCGGCCGGGTAAACCGGGAAGCGCTGCTCGCGCACCTCCGACGATGGGCTGTACGGCGCGGCCAGGCAGCTGCCGTCGCCCGCCACCTTCACCGTCTTGAAGAACACATCGCTGGTTTTTGGCTCGGTGCCGGCCACAAAGCGCTCTTCAATGCCATTCGGGCAGGCGTCGCCAGCCAGCGCCCCGGTGATCGGGCAGATCGTTGCGGTGGCAATGCCGTTCGGCGGGGGGAAGGGCAGAATCGGCCGGCCGGCGTGGTAGTCGTCCATCAGGTCGCGCCAGATTGTGCCCGCGCCATTCACGCCCGCCACCTCCTGCATGGGCGCGCCATCGCTGTTGCCCACCCACACGCCAATCGTGATGTCGCGCGTGTAGCCCATGGCCCAGGAATCGCGCCAGTCGTTGCTGGTGCCGGTTTTCACGGCGGCGGGCCGGCCATCGGGCAGCTCCATCACATTGCCGGGGCCGAACATATACTCGCGCGCCACGTTATCGCTCAGGATGTCGGTCAGCAGGTAGGCGATCTGTTCGCCGTGCTCGCCGAGGGCCTGGCGGCCGGGCGCTTCGCTGATGTTCTCCAGCACTTCGCCGCGCGAGTTTGTGACTCTCAGGATGGGCGTGGGGTCGCGGCGGAAGCCGGCATTGCGCAGTGTGTTGTAGACGTTGGTCAGGTCGAGCAGGCGCACCTCGCCCGCGCCCAGCACCAGCGCCGGGCCATACGCGGCGGTGTCGTTGAGCGTGGTGATGCCCATGGCGTGGGCCTGCTCGACAAATGCCTCGACGCCAACAAACTCCACCGCGCGCACCGCCGGGATGTTGAGCGAGTTGGCCAG
>LJCR01001554.1 GCA_001399705.1 Kouleothrix aurantiaca | reverse complement strand
CATCCGGCCTGCGCGTGCTGCCCGATTTTTTGATCGTGGGAGCGCAGCGCGCCGGCACGACCTACCTGTACAACAACCTGGCCGCGCACCCGTGCGTCGCGCCGGCGCTGACTAAAGAAGTGCATTTTTTCGATGTGTGGTTCGGGCGCGGGCTCGGCTGGTATCGCCAGTTCTTCCCGCTGCGCGCCCAGCGTGCCTTCTGGCGGCTGCGCGGCAGAACGCTGCTGGCGGGCGAGGCCAGCCCCTACTACATGTTTCACCCGCACGCGCCGCGCCGCGCCGCCGCGACGCTGCCAAACGCCCGGCTGATTGCCCTGCTGCGCAACCCGGTTGATCGCGCCTTTTCGCACTATAACCACTCGCGGCGGCGCGGCTTCGAGACTCTCGCGTTTGCCGAGGCGCTGGCGCAGGAAGATGCGCGGCTGGCTGGCGAAGAACAGCGCCTGATTGCCGATGAGCGCTATGTGAGCGACGCGCACCAGAACTTTTCGTACCGGGCGCGCGGCGTGTATGCCGACCAGGTCGCGCGCTGGCTCCAGTACTTCCCGCGCGACCAGCTGCTGGTGGTGCCGTCCGAGCGTATGTATGCCGACCCGGCCGGCGAGCTTGGGCGCATA
This sequence comes from Kouleothrix aurantiaca, assembly GCA_001399705.1. Taxonomy (GTDB): domain Bacteria; phylum Chloroflexota; class Chloroflexia; order Chloroflexales; family Roseiflexaceae; genus Kouleothrix; species Kouleothrix aurantiaca. The sequence goes on along the minus strand of LJCR01001554.1, from coordinate 1,088 downwards.
TTTGCCTTTCTGGGATTGCCCGCCTGGCAGCCCGAGCTGCGCCCGTCGCGCGCGCCCGCCTACACTGGCATGGACGCCGACACGCGCCGCTCGCTGCACGAATTTTTCGCACCGCACAACGCGCGCCTGTACGATCTGCTCGGCACGCGCTACGATTGGGACGAGGACGATGACACAGAACGCTAAAACGCTCACACCCAAGCTGTTTCGCCGCCAGGTGATCGACGCGGCGCGCAATGGCGAAACGGCCACGCCGATCTGCCGGCACGCGCCGCCGCTCGATTTCTGTGGCGGCTGCACCTTTCAGGATCGCAGCTACGCCACGCAGGTGGCGGCCAAGCTGGCGGCGCTGCGCGCGCTTTGGCAGAACGACCTGCCGGCCGAATTGATCGAGGGCATCACCGTGGTAGGCTCGCCCGAGCCTTTCGCCTACCGCACACGCATGGACTATGTTTCCAGCAAAGGGCGCTTTGGGCTGCGGCGCGGCGGCAAGTTTAACTATATCGTTGACTTGCAGGAATGCCACCTCGTGCCGCCGGCCGCCTTCGCGATCGCGCGCGGCGTGTACGAGCATGCGACGGCGCTGGGCCTGCCCGACTACAACCTGCGCTCGCACGAAGGCTTTCTGCGCTACCTGGTGGTGCGCCGCAGCCCGCAAGACACGCTGCTGCTTGCCATGGTGACGGCCGCGCCCGATCATGCCGGCGAGCGTGCCGCCGCGATGGAGCAGGTGGCCGCGCACGCGCTGGTGCAGCCGGGGGTGGTGGGCTTCCACTGGCTGGTGAACGACGCCGTCACCGACATTTCCTTTGGCGCGCCAATGCGCCACTGGGGTTCCGACCTGCTGGAAATGCAGGTTGGCGAGCGCACGCTGGCGATCGGACCGAACACATTTTTCCAGAACAATGTGCACCTGCTGCTGCCGCTGCTGGACGACGTTCGGTCGGCAGTTGGCGGCTCGCAGGGGGCAGGCACGCGCGTGAGCGCCGTCGCGGATCTGTATGGCGGCGTGGGGACGATTGCGCTGCATCTGGCCGCGCATGTCGAGCACATCACCTGCGTCGAGTCGTTTGCCGAGAGCGCGGCGC
>LJCR01001557.1 GCA_001399705.1 Kouleothrix aurantiaca | reverse complement strand
ATATACACAATCACCGCCCAACACGCGCTTGCAGCGGACGCCGCTTCGCGTCGAGCGAGATCGTACGTTTTTCAGGGCCAGTATCTGCTACAATGTGATTGCCATCTATCAGGGCGGCGCCGCTAAAGCGCAACCCGTTGGGCCGGCTCCAATCACTGCTCTTCAACACGCGCTATTTTCTATACTCATCGTTTCTTTGGATTATGCCGCAGCCATAAGAAGGAAGTAATGCCTGACGTTCTTCTTCTCCCTATTACGACAGCGAATTTTGCTGACTGTATTGCGCTGCGTGTTGCCGAGCATCAAGTCAATTTGGTCGCTTCCACCTTGAAATCGCTTGCCGAAGCCTACGTTGATCCAACGCTCACACCACTTGCCGTGTACGACGCTTCCAAGCTTGGCCTTGCCGCTCCTTCCGAACCAATGATCGGCTTCACGATGTATGAACGGAAGGCAGGAGTTGGCTTTATTCAACGGCTCTTGATTGATCACGCGTTTCAAGGCCGTGGATATGGCAGCGCAACCATGCGCGAAGTGATTCGCCGCCTGCGTCTCTATCCAGATGTGCAACGCATTGCAACCAGTTACCGGGTCGAAAATCGTGCTGCTGCACAGCTCTATGCGCGTCTGGGCTTCCAACCGTGGAGTGTCCCCTGGAACGATGCCGACCCTGATGAAGTGTACGTGTTTCTTCCATCATAGATATCCCGACATACAGCATGACAAAAGCCCAAGCATGGATCACCATGCTTTTCATACGTGTGGAGCATCGTGCAAAAATCGTATCAGAGGATCGTGGCCACACGTCAAAGCCGGCCCAACACGCGCTTGCAGCGGACGCCGCTTCGCGTCGAGCAAGATCGTGCGTTTTTCAGCGCCAGTTTCTGCTACAATGTGGCAGCCATCAATCGGTGGCAGCGCCGCTAAAGCGCAACCCGTTGGAACGCGCCTTGTCAAACTCTTTCACTATAAGTACACTTCTGTCCTCGCTCATGTTTTTACATTTCCCCTGTGGAGTCGATTGTGATGCAGATTCAATCTATCTGGATCGAAAATGAGGTCACTGGCGATGTACTCGGCCATCCGCATGATCCGAAGGATACAAATTCTGATATCATTGTGACCTTGATCGATGGTTCACGATGGGTGGCGACTTTTTTCTCCTACACCAACATTACCAGTCTCACCACAAAGAACTCCACGACGGGTGAATGCCTCAACGGTCGTTATTTCTGGGCCAGTGATATGGTGCTCGTGGACGAGATCACCCGAGAACGCATTGAACAGGTTATTATGCATCTCCTCACCGCACAGGCTTTTGAGAAGATTTTCGTGCGCTGTACGACCGATGCTGATGAACCTGACAAAGCAGGTCGGCTGTCAGACAGCGCATGATGCAAACCGATAGCGCCGTTTTACAAACAGCGTGCGAACTTGCCAAACCCAACAGCGCGTTCAGCAAGAAATGCCTTGAATCTCAACCCGAAATCGTGACTCGACGGCGCGATCCAACACGCGCTTGCAGCGGACGCCGCTTCGCGTCGAGCGAGATCGTGCCTTTTTCAGCGCCAGTTTCTGCTACAATGTGACAGCCATTTACAGGGCGGCGCCGCTAAAGCGCAACCCGTTGGGCGGGCGCAGGGCAGTGCCGTTGCCAGAACAAACGCTGCTGGGGATGCCGATACAACGTAGATGTGATTATAAT
>LJCR01001553.1 GCA_001399705.1 Kouleothrix aurantiaca | reverse complement strand
GGTTTGCCCGACGGCGTCACGCTCACCGCGCTCAAGCTCGACGGCATCCCCTTGCTGGCAAGCGCGGCGGGCGCGCTGGCAGGCACTCTGCGCGAACACATCGGAGAGCTGAGCGACGCCGTCTGGGCGGCGCATCGCAAGGCCCACAAGTTCAAATTCCAGCTCTACGATCTTGCCAGCTTCTGCCAGGTGCTCGCCACCGAGCCCGGCGCCGACCTCGCCGGCGAATCGGCCCGCGCCGTGCTTGCCGCCCTGGCCGACCCGGCGCTCACCCTGGCGAGCGATCACGTTGGCGCAGCCTACGCCACCGTCGGCGGGCTGACGACCTACATGCTTCCGCCCGGCGCTGGCCTGCCAATCTCGCCTTACTACGGAGCGACCGCCTACGCCAAAAACACCGGCTGGGGCGATTTCCTGGCCGCGTACCACACCAGCGTTGGCTAGTGCGCGTGAACGCGTAGGGGTTAGGGATTATAGCAGTTTGCAGTTGGCAGTTTGCAGTTGGCAGCTTGCAGTCGGCAAATGTTCAATTGATCTGCAATTCACGGTTTGAAGATCAATCGAGCTACAAAGATCACCGAAGCTGGTTTTATACTCTGTGAGCTCTGTGTTCTCTGTGGCTCAGCATATTGGCAGCCTGCCATATGAAGATAGCAAGCGAGGTATTGCTATGCGCTATCACGATATGACCATCGAGGCGGCCAGCGCCACCCTGGAGCGCACGCCCGACAAACGCCGCGTGGGCGGCTTCAGCGTGCGCGTGCTGGCGTCACCGGCTGGCGAAATGCGCCCTGAAGACGCCGCCACCGTTTCCTACGACGACAAGGCGCTTCAGCTGAGCTTGCAGCAGCTCGAAACCCGCGCGCTCGATCGCGCCGGGCTGGTGGCGCTGGGCCGCACGCTGGCAGGCTTGCTCTTGCCACCCAAAGCGGCGGGCGCGCTGGCCGGCGCGGGCGACCTGCTGGCCGCCAGCTTGCTCGCCATCGGCCCCGACGACGGCTTGCGCCTGCGATTGCGCCTGCCACCGCAGCTGGCGGTGCTGCCCTGGAATCGCGACCACACCGGCATGCGCGCGCAGTTCGACCGCTGGGAAGACCCGGTGTTCGAGCCGGTGCGCACGATTGCGTTGCCAATGCGCCAGCCGCTGGCAGCCGGCTTCGACGTGAGCTACCTGGTGGCGCACGACTTTGTCGACCCGCTTGGCCGCAGCGTCGACCCGGCGCGCATTGCTGCCTTCCATTTCACCAGCAGCTACGGCACCAACTACGAAACCACCGACCTTGCGCCACGCTGGCTGCGCGGCATTCACGTGGTGCGCGGGCAGCAGGGCCTGGCCGCCAGCAGCGTGGCCTATGCAGTCGAAAGCGTGCTGATCGACGGCGCGAATGTGGTGAACGAATCCCAGCAGCGCTTTGCAACCGGCCCCGGCGAGCGCTGGCGCATCCAGCTCCAGCTCTACAGCGCGCGCTTTGTGGCCCGCGACGCATTGTTTGGCACGCCCGCCGGCACCGCGCTGAGCCTGACCTTCCCCGACGGGCAGGTTGAAACGCGCACGCTTGGCGCCGATGCCACCGAGACATTTGAAGGGCTGGCGCGCGGGCAGTACAGCGTGAAGCTCGACGCGCCGGGCATGGCCGGCATCACGCCGGCCGCGATCTCGCACGATCAGGAAGTGCGCCTGCTGGTGCTCAGCTACCTCGACATGAGC
>LJCR01001552.1 GCA_001399705.1 Kouleothrix aurantiaca | reverse complement strand
GTGTTTGTGGTGAGCAACAGTTTGCGACTGCGCGGAACCCGCCTGGCGACGAGCGAAGCCGCGTAACCGTTGAGCGTGCGGCGGTCTCGGTTTACAATAGCCCGGCGAGTGTCTTCTTGAACTCGCTGGGCTATTGTACGTTTCAAACGAAGGAGTTTACCTATGCCCGCAGATTCTAATCCACAGTCAAGCGCAGCGCAGGCGCGCCGGCTGGAAGCGGTGTACGAGCAGCTAAGCGCATTGCTGCAGCGCCCCGACGTGGCCGCGGGCCTGCGCACCGCCCCCGGCGAGCAGGAATGGTCGGCGCTGGAAATTGTTGGGCACACGGTTGAAATGATCCCATACTGGCTGGACAAGTGCCAGCTGCTGATCGCTGCCAGTGGCGAGCCACCGCAGTTCGGGCGCACCCCCGACGCGCCGGAACGGCTGGCTGGCGTGGCGCTGGGCAGCACGCGCAATGCTTCTGAGCTGGTGAGCCAGCTCAAGCAGGTGGTTGTTATGGCCGCCGAACAGATTGCCGGTATGAGCGAGGCTGAGCGCAGCAAGACCGGCGTGCATTCCACACGGGGCGCGCTCACTGTGGCCGAGCTGATCGAAAGCATGGTGGTGGGCCATGCCGAGGCGCATCTGGCGCAGGTGCAGGCAGCGCTTCAGGGCAGCGCGAACTAGTGCGCGTGAACGCGCAGGGGTTAGGGAGTGGGGTTAGGGGTTGGGGATTGCGATGCGCAACGAGGCCATTCACTGTCCTGTAGCAGTTTGCAGTTGGCAGGATGCAGAAGGCAGTGGAGATTCATTGGTCGACAATGCTTCGTATGCTTGGGTAAGAGCCGCAGGGGCGGTTCCACGAAATGCGGGTGCAGTTACCCAATGCGAAAGGAGCGGACCATGGCGAACCTCAAGACACAGCGGACCCTGATCGGCGTGTTCACGATTGTGACGGCGCTCATCCACCTGTGGCTGTTCTCCACGGGCATCAGCCGCGGCCGGCCGAACTACCTGTTTCTGGCGAATGGCCTGGGCTACCTGGTGCTGCTCGGCGCGTTTTACGCCACGCTTTCTTCGAAAGATCAAATGCGCAACCTGGTGAGCTATGCGCTGATGGCCTATTCTGCCGTGACGATTGTGGCGTGGGTGGTGATGAACGGCGGACGCTTCCAGCTTCCGCTCTCGATTGTTTCAAAGCTGGCCGAAGTTCTGCTGATTGTGGTGGTGTGGATGCACCTGCGCGCCACGCAGCGAAGCCCGCAGGTTGCGGCGGCCTGACACGCCCGCGCTGCCAGGCATCTACCACAAAAGAAGCGGAGCTGCTCCGCTTCTTTTCTTTTGCCCAACGGCAGCGCACGTTTGCGTTTGACAAAGCGCTGCTAGGTGTGCTACCGTACAAACTCTTATATAATCCTTCAACTATTGTAAACGTCCTCTTAACCGGCCGCGGGTAACATCGTCGTTGCCTGGGCGTACGTATGGCCACCGATTGCCGTCTCGCGCCCGGGTTGCCTGAACCAATGGGGGGTTCTGAATGAGTATCAAGCCGGGTGCGCACGAGCGAGCGCCGGTGGGGCCGCCACCACGTGCCGCCGCCGATGCTGCGCCGCGCGCGGCCAGAGCAAAGCACCAGTGGGTCGATTTCAGCCGGGCGCCGCTGTATATGTCGCCCGCCATGCTGTTCCTGCTGGCCTTCACCTACATTCCTTTTCTGCGCTCGATC
>LJCR01001551.1 GCA_001399705.1 Kouleothrix aurantiaca | reverse complement strand
GCCATGCTGGTTGGGAAGACCGTATAGGTCTTGCCGTCGGGGAAGAGCTGCTCGACCGCCATTGGCTTGGTTGAGTTGACGCCGCGCGCATCGAACAGAATGTGCCCAAAGAACGTATCGATATTGGTGCGGGCGATCGCATCGCGCACCGCCAGCGGTTCAAGCGTGCCAGCGGCTTCGAGCGCGTGCTGAAACACCACCAGCGATGCCGCCGACTCAGCGGACTGGTAGGGCACCGAGCTATAGTAGGGGTAGCGCGCAATAAAAGCGTCGGCGAAGGCGGCTGGCGTCTTCCAGGGGTCGTCGCCATTGTAGTTCAGCGCATTCGTCCACTGCGTCGCGCCGAAAATATAGTCGGCCTGCGCGCCCAGGTTCTCGCGAAACTCCGGCGACGTTGGCCCGACACTCAGGCCCAGCGCTTTGGGCTCAATACCCAGCGCGTGCGCCTGCCGCACAATCAGCAGCGCATCCTGCAGGTGGCCCGCGCCCAGCAGCAGGTCAACCCTGCGCGCCTGCACCGCCGCCAGCAGCGTGCTCACATCCTGCGTGTTCGAAGGATAGACTTCGTTATACACAACATCCATGCCCTTGACCTGCGCATAAGCCGCTGCACCCGCCGCCACCTCGCGCGAAAACGAGTCGTCTTCGCTCAGCACCGCAACCGTGCGCGCCTGCTTGTCGCGCGCCAGCACCAGATCGATAATGCCGTGCAGGTATTTGCTGGCCGGCGTTTGCAGGTTAAACACGAAATCATAGCCTTTAGCATAGATGCTGTCGGCGGAGCCGTGGCCGGTTACCATTGGGATCTTCTTTTGCTCGGCCACTGGCGCGACCGCGCCGGTTGGGGTGGAACCATACGGCCCCAGCAGGAAATCGACGTGATCTTCGGCGATCAGCTTGGCATAGAGCTGGGCGGCGCGCTCGGGAACCGATTCGTCGTTGTAGTATTTCAGCTTGAGCGTATAGGCCTGACCGCCGACCTGTATGCCGCCACGCGCATTGATCGTCTCAATCGCCATCAGGTAGCCGTCGCGCGCATACTCGCCTTCTTTTGCGGTTTTGCCGGTGATCGAAAGCGATGCGCCAAACACGATTGTGTTGCCATTGGCGCGCGCGCCGCCGCCGATGGCGGGCACGCTGCACGCGGCCAGCAGCAGTGTTATGCTCAGCAGCAGGCATCCTCGCCACAACACAATAGTGACTCCTTTGCTGTCGTATCAGCACTCTGCGTATTCTGCGAAATCGGTGAATGTTTCTAGTACAACCTTGCAATCTGTTGCTGGTTGCTGAATGACCACTGACAGCCGACCACATCTCGTCGTCAGTGGTCGTTGGTCAGTCATCGTAAGCAGAAACGAACTTCGCCAAGTTCTGCCAAAGTGTCGTACTTGCGCGCCTTTGTTACATGGCAGGCAACTTGCGTGCCATTGCGTCGGCGCGCTCGATTGCGCCGGGCGACCAAGCGCCGTGCGCCAGCAGCGCGCGCATCTGCTCGCAGGCGGGCGCGATGTCGATGCCCTGCTGGCGCAGCCATTCCGGGCTGTAGTAGGTGTCGCGGTACAGCTCGCCCGCGTCGCAGCCCAGCATCACCAGCGCGCCCGCCTCGCCGCGCGCGGCCATGTCGGCAATCAGGCAGCACGCGCCAAAGAAGATCGTGCCGGTCGAGCCGCCGTAGCGCCGGCCCACCAGCGTTTCCAGCACATGAATCG
>LJCR01001550.1 GCA_001399705.1 Kouleothrix aurantiaca | reverse complement strand
AGGGCATAGCGCGCAGGTAAGCTAGCGCGGCGGCCTGATTGTCGGCATCGAGCGGGGCAATCTGCACAGGGCGCTCTCCTACGATGTTGCCGTTACGCGTGCTTCGTACGCTCCCCGGTCGAGTTGCCAGCGCCAGATCGTGCCGAGATCAGGATCGTCCAGCGCGCCAGCAAAGGACATGCCGACTTTTTGCAGCACGCGGTTCGACGGATTCGGCTCGCCAAGCGTATGCGCGACCACGGCACGCACCGCTGGGCGCGCAAAAGCGTACTCGATAAACGTCTGCACTACTTCAGTGGCGAAACCGCGATTCTGGTAGGCCGGCGCAATCTCGTAGCCGATCTCAACCGCGCCCTCAGCATCCGGACCACTGGCGAACCCGCCATTGCCCACCAAGACGCTCTCAGCCGGGTAAAGAAACAGGTAGGCCGGCCATTCAGTCGGCACGGCAAAGAACGGCGGCCCCTCCGCGGCCGGGACGAAAGCCTCGGGTAAAGTGCGGCCAGCCTTCGGGCACGCGCGCGCCCAGCAGCGCCGCGAGTTCGGCTGTGCCCTGCTGAAACGCGACCTTGTGGCGCTCTTCAAGCGGCACGAGCTGGAGGCGCGGAGTTGCAATCGGCTGCATGGGCTTATTCGTCCTCGCTGGGGAACGGGCCATGCTGGTCGTAGCGCTCCCATAGCGGGTGCAGGGCGCAGGCCAGGCGCTTGGTGCTATCCGTAAGCAGCAGCTGCCGCATTGCACCGGCCGGAATGATCTCAGTGTCGATCTGGCCGGCGCGGTACATTCCCATCAGCTCAGAGTAGAGTGCGGCCACACCGAGGTTCGCCAGCGCCGTCAGCAGAAACGAGCGCATGGTCTTGTCTTGCTCGGCGGCGAGGCGCTCGCGCAGGCCGGCGATAATTGCCTCACGCGATTCGGGCGCTGCCGCCGTGAGGTAGCTCAGGGCGCGAAATGCAGCGCTGCGCGCCGACTCGGCACGGTCCGTGTCGTCGGCAAAGGCCCACAGCGGCTCGATGGCGGCCGCGCCCAGGTGCCCGATGATCTGCGGTGCTTCTTCGGCCCACACCTGCGGCAGGCGCTCGTCCTCGTAGTCGAGCTCAACCGGGAATTCCTCAAGCAGCGGCTCGATGATCTCAACCATGTTCAGCTCGCCCAGCAGGCGCAGCGCGTGAATTGGCGCGTAGCACTCGGGCGCGTCTTCGTGCAGCACATCCATGTCCGTTGCCAGCTCCAGCAGCGGCTGAAACGCCGCCGCGCCCGCGCGCGTGATCTGCGCAACCAGCTTTTCGTGCGGGCGCAGGCCTTCGCGGCGCAGCTGTTTCACTTTGTCGGCAATGCCAAGCTCAAGTACCATTGTTCACTCCTGCGGGCTGAGATCATTGCCCAGCTCACTTTCCCGGCCACGTGCGGGCCAGGCGCCATTCGTCAGAAATTCGGCCAGCGGGCGGAAGCTGCGCCGGTGCTGCACACTCGGGCCGTGGGCCACCAGCGCGCGCGCGTGCAAGGCCGTGCCGTAGCCTTTGTGCAGCGCAAATCCATACTCGGGGTATGATTGCCCAAGCACGCGCATGGAGCGGTCGCGGGCAACTTTTGCCACAATCGAAGCCGCCGCAATCGAGAGGCAGCGCGCGTCGCCCTTGATCAGCGATTGCTGCGGGCAGGGCCAGTGCTCCAGCCGCAGCGCGTCGATCAGCAGCAGCAGCTCCATC
>LJCR01000155.1 GCA_001399705.1 Kouleothrix aurantiaca | reverse complement strand
CTTTAGCTGGAAACATATTGCGCAGCAAGTGCAGGCTATTTACGATGAAGTTTTGGGCACTAAAAAGAGCAAGGAGGGCAGAGCATATGCAAACGCCATTGAAAAGTAAAGTGCCAAATTGGGATTTTCTTTCGGAAAGTGATTTCCAATCAAAAATCACGAGCCATTGGGGGCGCATGGTATGCCGTGCTTTCTGCCGCTATATTCCCGCTCACTCCAAAGTACTCGAAATTGGTTGCGGAAGCGGGAAAATAACAGTCGCGGCAGCAAAACATCTGGGTGCCGACGCATGGGGTATCGATATCAATCATAAATCCGTGGCGTATGCAGGCAAGCTGGCTGATTATGCCGGGACACACGCAGAATTTTTAGTTGGCAGCGGCTTTCCGGTACCATTCGCAAATGAAATATTTGATGTTGTCATTTCTGAGGGTGTGATTGAGCACTTTCCACCGGAAGATACCGAGCAAATGGTGCGCGAACATGTTCGTGTATGCAAGCCCGGTGGCAGAGTCATTATTTCGGTTCCCAATGTGTTCAATCTGCCGCTGACATACCATAAGTGGCGCGTGGGTGAAAACTATATGGCGTACCCTGAGAGAAGTTATACCCTCAATGGGCTCGCCAAACTGCTACGCAAAACTGGTCTCCAGCCAATTGCCTACAGTGGATTTGCACCGACGGTGGGCCTGGAGTGGTATATCCATCCATACCTGAAGATACGATTTCCCGATAGTCTTCTTCCCACGTGGCTCCTAGCCCGGATTGGCCACGAGTTCCTGATTGTGGCAGAAAAGAAAGGCTAGACCACTGTGGGCACCACCTATAAACAATTGATACGACGTTTGCAACTCCTGGCAATCGGTCTGCTGCTGGCTTCCGGTGTTTTCTGGCCCAGCCTGGCAGATCGCGCGCTGGCCGCGCCAGCCTTTGCTGGCGGCGATGTTGTTCAAGAAGATGTGGATCAGGATGGCAGGCCCGACATTACGATCATTCAGGCTTCCTTCAGCACCAACCGCGATCTTGTCCGCGTGTATGATGGTGGGGATAACATGCGCGCAAGCGCCAAATGGCAGCAGGCCACCGATTTCGCAGATTACACATGGGTCTTCGACTATGCTGGAGATGGAACAGCCCAGCTGATTATTCGCTTTAGCACTACCGGCACTACCACCACTGCCACGCTCTACACCGATCAAAACAAAAATGGGCGCGTTGAATACGAAGCAGATGGCAGCGCGATCCGCATTCTCGAACCAGGGTTTTCCCCATTCCAGGCAGTTGTTGAAGGCGACTGGACGCTGCCGAACGGCGACCTCAACTGGAATGTTCGCTTCAGCACCGATGGGCCGTTTATCTACTTCTTAAATGGGCACAATGTTTCCGATTACTGGAGCCGAAGCGGCTACTTTGTGGCCGATGGCAAACCCGATGCAGAGCTGGCATTTGCCGATGCCGATCACGATGGCATCCCGGAATATGGAATATATCGCGTCGTTACCCCAACACCCTCAGGCGAAGGTGCGCCGCGCACTCAGGCCTGGGCGAACGAAGGCCGTCATCGCCCGCAACAGCCCACCAATACAATATTCTGGCCGTTTCTCACCACCAAAGATGTTCAGGGCATCGATCAGCAACGCGGTATTGGCATTGGTACCGGAAACTATTTCGACAGCGCGCCTTTTATTTCGTACAGTTTCAATGCGGCTGGCATTCGCCTGATGGCGTTTCAGGGCTACCCAATTGAGCAAGGCTATCATATCAACACGCTTCAGTATTTTAGCTATAATGATATGAATTACGCCAACTTCGAGAACGCAATGGGCTATTACGATTTGGCCGGCGATAAAGATAATGTGCCCGAACTTCATATTCGCAACCGCTACTTTGATCGTGATGATATTTATAACGACTATGTGTCCGCACCAACAGAAGAAATACGCTATTCATGGAATCAGAGCAATGATGTTGGCTTCGCGTGGGACTACAAGCTTGGCCTGGTTGGCCACAATGAAATTACAGAAACGAATGAAATTGCCGACTTTACCTATAATGGCATCTCATACCAGAAATTACCAGGCTGGGTAACGTCGAATACCTGGGATTACGCGACATTCGTTGCGCGCGAAGGTGCCCAATTTCAAAGCACCGAAGGCATTTATGCCTGGGCACCGCTGGAGCGCTTTTACGACGGCAGTACTGCTACGCTCGCGCACTATGTTGCCGGCGAAACCGTGCTCGATATACGCAATGCCTTCCCAAGTGCCGATCCTGGCTGGCGTGGCGATTTCGCGCCCGAGCTGGGCGCACAGGCGCGGCTGTATTTCTCGCCCGTCGATCATAAATTGCACCTGATGAATGCGCAGGGCGGCGTCTGGCAGATCGATGACGCTTCGCGAATTCATTATGCCAACCTCGGCAGCGGCCCCTACCTTGATCAGCTGACCTACACCAGGGAGATTACCGGCGCGCAGGCATTTACCATCACGCGCCAGCTTGATATAGCGCCTGGTCACCTGCTTTACAGCGACGAGCAAGGCATCGAGCTGCGCCAGGCGCGCGTTGCCAGCAGCCTGTTCGAAACACTGCCGCCAACAAACCATGCCGAATGGCAGGCACTTGGCGAAAAGCCCGAGCAGAACCGGGGTGATACTGCGCCGGGCGACCTGCATGCCATGCTTGCGCAGTTCGCTGGCCCCACGCAGCGCATTGCTGGCGCAACCGTGCGCGATTACCGCCCAACAAGCGATAGTGGCTTCCGCTTTGTGCTTGATCTGCGTGCCAATTTCAGCGCCGAGGGAGCTGATCTCATTGGGGTGCGCGGGCTGCAAAGCGGCGCATACGCGGTGGAGTATAACGGCAGTTTCCATGTGTCACCGCTTACTCCGCCTTCCATTCAAGCCCACGCATCGGCCGCGCAGCTTACCCAGTGGCAGGCAAGCACTATTCAGGTTGCGCTCGACAATCGCGGCCTGGAAGATGTGCGCGGCGCAGTGGTGGAATTCGTTGCTACGCAGCCGGGTGAAGAGCCCACCGCCGTAACCTCGCGAACGCTGGATCTGCTGGCAGGCGTGCCAGCTGAGGTCGATTTACCCTGGACACCCGACACCGCTGGGGAATGGTCGGCATATGTGCAGGTGCGCGGTCCCGATGGGCAGGAATTATCGAACAAAGCGCTGCACTACGATATTGCGGCAGCCAATGCCACGCCTCAGGATGTTATTCGAGCAAGCGTGCCGCCGGCCATTGCGATTGTTGCGGCGCTCAGCCTGGTATGTATGGCAATCCTGGGCACAATGATCTTCTGGCGCCAGCTGAGCCTGGCACGACGAAAGCGGGCGTCCTATGAAAACTAACTCATTCCTTGCCGCGCGCGAACGCGGGTGGCAAACAGCCTGGATGTTGCCATTTGGCTTTGTATTATTTGCCGGCTTATATTTCACTGCGCGCTTTGGCGGGCGCTGGGCCGAAACTGATTCGGTAACGTTTGCCAACGCCATTCGCGCAATGGTAGCTTCAGGCCAGCTCATCCCGTCGGATGGCATTGTGTACCCGAACGGCTATGCATTCCAGGCCATCTCTGCCTATGTGCTCGCACTGACGGGCATCAGTGTCGCAACGCTTCAGCAAATGATCTACCCATTGATGGCTGCACTAGTGGTGCTGCCGGCCTGGGCGCTGTATCGCGAGCTGAGTGCCAGCGTGCGCGCCGCCACACTCGCCACTGTGCTGCTTTTTACCCAGCCAGAGTTTTTGTTTGTGGTGCTGCGCAGCTCGCACGAGAAGTTCACGCGCACCTTTATGTTTGTGTGCTTATTGCTGCTGGTGCGCAGCTTCAAACTGCGCGACCGGCCGTGGGCATTTGCCGCGCATGTCGGGCTGTTTTATGTGGCCGCATCGGCCCTGATCGCCAGCAATAATCTGCTGGCGCACTCGTTTATCTTCGCGCTGACGCTGGCAATGGCGCTTGGCTGGCTGCTCGAACGCTTTATTGCGCCGCATACGCGCGCTGCTCAGGGCACAGCCTTGCAGCGCCTGCTGCTAGCCACCATCACCAGCCTGGGCCTAGTCTACCTGTTTGTGTTCTATTTCTACACGCCAGCTCAGCACGACCTGGTGGTTATGCACGATTCGTGGGAGCGCGTCAAAGCCCTGATCCTTGCCTCACAGCCCGGTTCGGACACCGAAGCAAGCACGTTCAATGCGTATGCCTATGTGTCATTCGGCTGGGTCAGTTTGCCGGTGTATTTCCTGGTCAGCAGCGCCAACTGGATCATTCTGCTCAGCTCGTTTGCGATCTGGGCACGCCAGGGATGGCAGTGGCTTGTGCGCAAGCAAGCGCCAGAAACGCGCGCGCGCTGGCTGTTGTGGCTGCTGTATACCGCCTTCGCCATACAGGGTGCCATGGCGGTGCTGGCCGATTATAGCGGCGCAATTGGCAACTTGCAGGTTCGCCTGTACCCATCGTTTGCAGTGGTAGCCGTAGCAATGGTTGGCAATGCCCTTACCCGCTGGCAGCCGCGCCGTTTTGGCACCGCGCTCCGGCTCGCGGCATCGGCGCTGATCTTCTGCATCGCCTTTCTGTCGATCTTCAAAGCCAGCAACGAGCCATTGCTAAGCAACAAATGGACATTCTACCGCGCCAACGAAATCACCGCGCTCGATTGGGCTGTCACGCATCTGGATAATGCCGACATTGGCACGGAATACGACGAACGCTTATCGGTTGGCTATAAAATGGCATTTGGTCTTGCGCCAAATAATAACAACATTCGGTTTTTTGAACTGGAAAACCAGCGTAACCTGCTGATCACCGCAGTGTCGCGGCTCCGCAGCGCGCGCCTGGGGGCACCATTGCCCACCCCACCCGATGCCTTGCAAGTGTACGACAACGGCGAGGCGCAGTTTTACCATGTGCGCCCGCAAACGCCCTATCAAAAATGAGGTTTAAACGCTGTGCGTATTGGATACCTTACTTACGGGCTTGATCGCGCTCCAACGGGCATTGGTCGTTATGCAATAGAGCTTCTGCGTGCGCTCGCGCGATTGCCGAATACACCAGAGATTGTGCTGCTCACCACCGAACAGGAAGATTCGCACGATTTGTGGCGGCACTTCGAACATCATGCCCTGCCTGGCTGCCGCTTGCTCCCGGCGCTGCTGACACTTGGTAATGGGCTATTAAGCAATGCGTCACGTCGTCTTCAACTGGATATTGTTCACGACCCAAACGGCATTGCGCCGTTTCTTGGCCCAGCTTTGGGAGCAAAACGGATTGTCACTATTCACGATGCCTTTGCCTACGTTTACCCCGAAACCCATAACCGGCTCGATAACTGGCGTTATCGCTGGATGCTGCCAAATGTCGCGCGTCGGGCAGACGCTGTGCTCACCGATAGCGAGCATTCAGGGCACGATCTGGTACGTTATCTTGGCCTCCCAGAAAATTCGATCCATGTCATCTCCTGTGGGGTCGATCCTCAGTTTCAGCCAGTAGAGAATGCAGACAAGCAGCGTGCAGTCATTCATCGTTATGGGCTGAAAACACCCTATCTGCTCTACGTTGGCGGCATTAACGCACGCAAGAATATTGCCGGCCTGTTTGAAGCCTATGCCCGCGTGCGTGCGTGGCATCCTGGTGTGCCACTGGTGGTAGCCGGCAAGCGGCAGTGGCAAACTGGCGACATCGACGCGGCCTTTCGGCGATTCGAACTCGAAAACGACGTTCTTTTTACTGGCTATGTTGCCGACGAAGATTTACCGGCCTTGTACAGTGCCGCCGAGGCATTCGTGTTTCCGTCGCTGTACGAAGGCTTTGGCCTGCCGCCGCTGGAAGCCATGGCCTGCGGCATGCCAGTGATCACATCGACGGCGTCATCGCTGCCCGAAGTGGTTGGCGATGCAGCGATCAGCGTCGACCCATACGATATCGACGCGCTGGCCGCGGCAATTGGCCGCGTGCTTGGCGATGCGCCATTGCGCGCCGAGCTGCGCGCGCGCGGGTTGGCCCGCGCCGCCCAGGTCACCTGGGAACGCCCC
>LJCR01001549.1 GCA_001399705.1 Kouleothrix aurantiaca | reverse complement strand
TTACCGGACTGCGCCCGCACCGCATTGCCGCGCGCGGAATCGCCCGCACCTTCCAGAATATTCGCTTGTTTGGCGAGCTTTCGGCGCTGCAAAACGTGATGATCGCCCAGCATGTGCATGGCCGCTCGAATATGCTGGCG
Source organism: Kouleothrix aurantiaca (assembly GCA_001399705.1). GTDB lineage: Bacteria > Chloroflexota > Chloroflexia > Chloroflexales > Roseiflexaceae > Kouleothrix > Kouleothrix aurantiaca. The sequence continues at coordinate 1,571 of LJCR01001549.1, read as the reverse complement.
AGCTTGCTGGGCCTGCCGCCCGCGCCGCAGGAGAACGCGCCATGCGCGAGCGCGCCCTGGAGCTGCTGGAGCTGGTGGGGCTGGCCGATCGTGCGCAGAACAAGGCGCGCAACTTTGCGTATGGCGACCAGCGGCGGCTGGAGATTGCGCGCGCGCTGGCGCTGCGTCCGCAGGTGCTGCTGCTCGACGAGCCCGCCGCCGGCATGAACCCGAACGAAAAAGCGGGCCTCACCGAGTTCATCCGCAGCATCCGCGCGCAGTTCGACCTGACGGTGCTGCTGATCGAGCACCACGTGCCGCTGGTGATGGGCCTGTGCGATCGCGTGGCGGTGCTGGATTTCGGGCAGATGATCGCGCTTGGCGACCCCGCGCACGTTCAGAACGACCCGGCCGTGATCGAGGCCTACCTGGGCGAATAGGAATCGGGTGCAGGTTAGAAGGTTTGCAGGTTGCCGCCGGGGCGTATTGCATACGACTGTTTGCAGGTTGCAGGTTGCAGGTTCTGTGGTTCCTGGTTCCGTAGTTCTGCGGTTCTCGGTTCTTGAAAATCATATGAAACTATGACAGCACTGCTCGAAATCAAAAACCTGAGCGTCAACTATGGCGGCATTCAGGCGCTGCAAGACATCAACCTGACGGTGCAGGCCGGCGAGGTGGTGACGCTGATCGGCGCGAACGGCGCGGGCAAAACCACTACGCTGCGCGCGATCTCGCGGCTGGTGCCGCCGCGTGCGGGCGCGATTTCCTACGATGGGCGCGACATCAGCCGCGCGCGCCCCGACGAGGTGGTGCGCCTGGGAATCGCGCAAAGCCCCGAGGGCCGGCGCATGCTTGGCCGGCAGAGCGTGCTCGACAACCTGAAGCTGGGCGCGTACACGCGCAGCGACCGCGCCGGCATTGCTGCGGATATCGAGCAGCAGTTCAAGCGCTTCCCGCGCCTGGCCGAGCGGCGCAATCAGCTTGCGGCCACGCTTTCGGGCGGCGAGCAGCAGATGCTGGCGATTGCGCGCGCGCTGATGAGCCGGCCGCGCCTGCTGCTGCTCGACGAGCCATCGCTAGGCCTGGCGCCGCTGGTGGTGCGCGAGATTTTTGCGATCATCAGCGAACTGCACGCGGCGGGCGTGACCATTCTGCTGGTTGAGCAGAACGCCAACCTGGCGCTGCAAAGCGCCGACCGCGGCTATGTGCTGGAGGCGGGGCGGCTCACCATCGAGGGGCCAGCGCAGGAACTGCTGAACGACGAGCGGGTCAAGCGCGCCTATCTGGGCTGAGATCGAGTCATTTCTATAAGCACGAAGACACGAAGGCACGAAGAACGATATACGCTCTTCGTGCTTTCGTGTCTTCGTGGTCAATAAGTGAGTCCTAAAATCGCCCGCGCGCCGTAGCCGAGCCGAGCAGCACGCTCAGCCCCACCAGCACCAGAATGCCCGGCCACCACCAGTTGAGCCACGCCACCACTGCGAGCCCAAGCGTCCACACCACGCTTTGCAGCACGCCCAGGCGCGCGGCGGGGGTATTAGCGTGCGCCATGCCGCTGAAGAGCGACGACAGCCCGACGAGTACCAGAA
>LJCR01001547.1 GCA_001399705.1 Kouleothrix aurantiaca | reverse complement strand
GCGTTTCGCTGATCGCGGCGCTGGCGCTGGCGCTGAACGCGCTGCGCCAGCCGCAGGCGCAGCTTACCATTGCGCTGGTGCCGCTGGCGCTGGCCGGCGCGAGCGCGGGCTTTCTGCTGTTTAACTTCCCGCCCGCGCGCATTTTTATGGGTGACAGCGGGGCCGAGTTTCTGGGCTATGCGCTAGGGGCGAGCGCGATCATTGGCGGGGCCAAGCTGGCAACCGTGCTGCTGGTGCTTGGCGTGCCCATCCTCGACGTGATCTGGCTGATCATTTCGCGCACGCTGGCCGGGCGCTCACCCGCGCAGGGCGGGCGCGACCACCTGCACCTGCGGCTGCGCGACCTCGGCTTTACGCCGCGCCAGGTGGTGCTGTTCTACTATGCGCTGAGCGCCAGCTTTGGGCTGGTGGGGATTGTGAGCGTCGCGCCGGCCGTCAAGCTGGCGGCACTGGCGGTGCAGGGTGTGGTGGTGGTAGTGGTTATTGCGTATGCGACGCGCCGCGCCGCGCTGACGTCGTAAAAACTGCTTGCGTGCAAATTCGCAGGCTGGTTTGAAAACTACGCACTACGCACTATTCTGTGTGGTGCGTAGTGCGTAGTGCTGCACTTATCTGCGCAATCTGCTAAATCTGTGGATTTTCTTGCTATAAGAAGGCGTTAGGAAGCCAAGAGTCTTCTGACACCTGAAACCTGACTTCTGGCTCCTGGCCTACCCCCGCATCAGCACGCGCACCTTCAGCACCTCGCCGTCTTTCCCGCCGCCCTGGTAGATCCCGCGCACCGGCGCCGCGTCGGCGTAGTCGCGGCCGATCGCCACGCGCACATAATGCTCGTCGGTCGCGCTGTCGTGGGTAGGATCAAGGCCGAGCCAGCCGCGGCTTTCGAGGAATACTTCGGCCCAGGCGTGGCTGGCCAGCACCGTGTCGGGTGGCAGCGCGGGGTCGTGGAAGTAGCCGCTGACATAGCGCGCCGGCAAGCCCTGGCTGCGGCACAGCGCGATCAGCAGGTGCGCAAAATCCTGGCACACGCCGCGCCCGCCCGCCAGCACCCCGCAGCCGTGTGCGTCGTCCACCAGCAGTCGCGCGCCGTAGCGCTCGCACAGCGCCACAATCGCGGGCAGCGGCGCGATCGTCCCTTCCATCGAGAACACGCCATCGACCACCACCAGCTTGCCGGCGCCGGGCGCGCAGGCGCGCAGCTGCTGCTCCAGGTCGTCCATGTCATTGTGCGCGAAGCGGCGCGTCGCGCCAAAGCTGAGCCGGCAGGCATCGACGATCGAGGCGTGGTTCTGCTTGTCGCTAATCACCACGTCGGCGCGGCCCACCAGCGCGCTGATCGCGCCCAGGTTGGTCTGGTAGCCGGTGGGGAAGACCAGCGCGGCCGGCTTGCCGAAGAAGGCCGCCAGCTCGCGCTCGAGGTGGTTGTGCAGCGCCAGGTTGCCATTCAGAAAGCGCGAGCCGGTGCATGCCGGGCCGTAGCGGTCGAGTGCGGCGCGCGCCGCCGCCCGCACGCGCGGGTCGGCGGTGAGGCCGAGGTAGTTGTTCGAGCCGCACATAATCAGCCGCCGCCCCCGGTAGGTCGCGTAGGGGCCGTCGTGATCCTCCAGCGCCAGAAAGTAGGGGTACGCGTCGGCGGCGGCGGCGGCGCGCGCCTCGGCGCTCATTGTGTCGCGGGCACATTTCTCGAACAGGTCCATCTCACCTCCAGGGG
>LJCR01001548.1 GCA_001399705.1 Kouleothrix aurantiaca | reverse complement strand
GTGGGCGGTTTTATTCCTGACCCCTGAATCCTAACTGCTCGTGCTGGCTTATTCCTCAAACCCCTCGATCGCCGTTTTTACCACCTGCAGAAACGCATCGGCCGACGCGCCATCCAGCAGGCGATGGTCGATCGTCAGCGAAACATAGCACATCGGGCGAATCGCGATGGCGTCAACACCACCCTGTGAAATCACCACGGCGCGCTTCTGGATCGCGCCAATGCCCATGATCGCGGCCTGCGGCTGGTTGATGATTGGCGTGGCAAACAAGCTGCCGCTCACGCCGTGGTTGGTGATGGTGAAGGTGCCGTCGCGCGTCTCGTCGGGCTTGAGCCGCCGCGTGCGCGCGCGCTCGGCCAGGTCGTTCACGGCGCGTGCCAGGCCCAGCAGATTTTTCTCGTCGGCATCGCGCAGCACCGGCACAATCAACCCTTCATCAAGCGCAACCGCTACGCCAACGTTGATGCGCCGGTTCAGCACAATGCCCTGTTCGCTATAGCTGCCATTCACCATTGGCACGGCTTGCAGCGCCGCAACCGCCGCCTGCACGAAATACGGTGTAAAGGTTAACTTTACGCCCTGGCGCGCAAAATCGGCCTTGCGGCGCTCGCGGTGCGCGGCGATACGGCTGACATCCAGCTCGAAAACAGTGGTGACGTGCGGCGCGGTGCGGCGCGACACAACCATGTGCTCGGCAATCGAGCGCCGCATTGACGAGACCGGGATGATCTCGGCGTCGTCGGGGATGGTGGCGGGCGCAGAAGCAGCGGGAGCAGCGGCCGGCGCGGGAGTGGCCTGAACCGGGGCTGGCGGTGGAACAGCGGGCGCTGGTGCGGCGGGCGCGGCGGTTGCGCGCGCTTCGATGTATTTTAGCACATCTTGCTTGGTGATGCGGCCGCCCTGCCCGGTGCCGGCAACGCGCGCCCGGTCGAGGTTGTGCTCGGCGGCGAGGCGCGCAACCACTGGCGACACAAAGCCCTGTGCACCAGGGGCGGTCGCGGCGTCGTGAGCAGCGGCGGGCGCGGGAGTGGCAGCAGGGGCTGGCGCAGCCACGCCATTTCCTTCCGAATCGAGCACCGCCAGCAGCGTGCCAACTTTCACGGTCTGGCCTTCTGGCACGGCGATCGAGCGCAGCACGCCGGCCTCGGGCGCAGGCACCTCGGTATCCACTTTGTCGGTGGTGACTTCGAGCAGCGGCTCGTATTTCTCAACATGCTCGCCCGGCCGCTTGAGCCAGCGCCCGATTGTCCCCTCGGTCACGCTTTCGCCCAGCTGCGGCATCTTGATCTCGGTGGGCATAGTTCTCCTCGAAGTTTTAAGTTTTGAGGGTTGAGTTTGGAATGTCGCAACTCAACCCTCAAAACCCGGCACTCAAAACTTAGTACGCGGCCAGCTTGCGCATGGCATCGGCGATGCGCGCGGGCGAGGGCATAAACGCTTCTTCCAGCGGCTTGCTGTAGGGCATCGCGGGCACTTCGGGCGCGCACACGCGCATGATCGGCGCATCCAGATACGCAAAAGCGTGCTGGCTGATCAGTGCAGAAATTTCGCCGCCCAGGCCGCCGGTCAGGTTGTCTTCGTGCACAATCAGCACCTTGCTGGTGCGGCGCACGCTCGCCATGATCGTGTCGGTGTCGAGCGGGCGCAGCGAGCGCAGGTCGAGCACTTCGACATCGATGCCTTCGCCGGCCAGCTCGTCGGCGGCTTCGAG
>LJCR01001546.1 GCA_001399705.1 Kouleothrix aurantiaca | reverse complement strand
GCTACAGCATGATCGAGTTCGACACCTTTGCGCGCCACGGCGTGCCGATCATCGCGGTGGTGGGCAACGACGCCGGCTGGACGCAGATCGCCCGCGAGCAGGTCGAAATCCTGCACGACGATGTTGGCACCGTGCTCGCCCACACCGACTACCACGCCGCCGCGAGTGGTCTCGGCGCGGCCGGCCTCCGCCTCGACGATCCCGAGCTGGCCAAGGAAACACTGGCCCGCGCCCGCGAGATCGCCGCGAGCGGCAAGCCCGTGCTGGTCAACGCCCTGCTTGGCAGCACAGGCTTCCGCAAAGGCTCAATCTCAATGTAGGCGCGGGGCGAAGGGACACGAGACGGGAGACAGGAAACAGAGAGAAGGAAGGCTTGTGTCGCATGTCTCGTGTCTTGTCGTCGTTCATCAGTCGTTGGTTGTCAATCGTCGTTCCCGCACGCCTCATTCCACAGCGACTCCCACGGCTCGGGCTGCGGGTTGAGCGCCTGCCACATCAGCACGCCGCCCGCGCCGTCGGGGCCAAGCTCGGCAAAGCCGCACGACGCATACAGGCGCGCAGCCGCCGCGTTGCCCGTGTTGTAGCTGATCGCGACCTCTTTGGCCTGCGGGTGCGCGCGGAACAGGGCCAGCAGCTGGTTCAGCGCGGCGCGCCCGTAGCCCCGCCCCTGCTGCCGGTGGTCGACCATCAGGCGCATAATAAAGAAGCGGTCGAAGGCCGGGCCGGTGTTGTACATCGCCATGCCCACTGGCGCATCGCCCGCGTACATCGCCAGCGGCACAATCCGCAGGTGCGCCAGCTCGCCGCCGAAGCCATACTGCGCCTCCAGCAGCGAGTGCGCGTTTGGCGCGACCCACGCGCTTTGCTCCGCGCCCACCTCCAGCTCCACCACGTCGCGCCAGTTCTCAGCAGTGACGGCTTGCAGCGTAATGCTCATGCGCGCATCTCCGCGAGTGCGGGCTGCAAGAAAGCGCGCAGCCGCCGCCCGTGCGCGGCCGGGTTGTCGAGCCAGGGCAGGTGCCCGGCGTGCGGGAACAGATGCAGCTCGGCGTTGGGCTGGGCGGCGACTGCGCGCCGCGCCACCTCCGCGCCGCCAAACGGGTCGTCCTCACCCCACAGGTAGAGCGTTGGCATGGCAAGCTGGCCGAGCAGCTCGCGGCCGTAGCGGTAGGCTCGCCCGTGCCGCGCAATATTGCGGTTCAGGCCATTCTCGTTGCGCAGCGTGTCGGTGTGGCGCAGCAGCGCGTCGCGCCATTCGAGCACACCCTCCGCAATCGTCCCGTTGTCGATGCTGTCGGCGTGCCCAATGTGCCGAAACGCCGCGCGCGACGGCGGGTTTGTGCCAAACAGCAGGCCGATCACCGTGCTCATCAGGTTGTAGGCCGGCACATGGAAGCCGTTCACAAAAGCCGGGCAGCCTTCCTGCACCAGCCGCCGCACGCGCGCCGGGTGGGCCTGCGCGAAGAAAAACGCCAGCGCCCCGCCCAGTGAGCTAGCCACCACATCGGCCTGCTCCAGCCCAAGCGCGTCGAGTGTCTCTGCCAATAGATCCGCGCCAAACACGCGCACATCGCGGCCCCGGTAATCGACCGGCGCGCTCAGCCCGCAGCCGGGCCGGTCGGGCAGCAGGCAGCGCGTGCCGGGCAGCTGCGCCACCAGCGGTGCCCACTTAGGCGCGGCGTTCGGGCTGCCGTGCACAAACAGCACCGGCT
>LJCR01001545.1 GCA_001399705.1 Kouleothrix aurantiaca | reverse complement strand
GGGGGCCGCCGCAAGAGCGCCAGCAAAGGCGCCTGGGTGTAGGGCGCAAGCAGGCGCAGCGGGTGCTCAAGGTCGATGCGCGACATGGGGCCGTCGAGCGCGCCGCTGGATGCCACGAAGTAGGCGGCGATCTGGCTGCCCTGCTTGATGATGCGGATGTGCAACAGGCCGGCGCGCGCGTCGTAGAGCGTGCCGTCGGGCTGGGCGCGCAGGGGCGCAAGCCGCGCGGCGATGGCGGCGAGGTTGGCGCGCTGCCAGGATGAGGGAGTAGCTTGCACAGTTTGTGTCTCGGGCAAGTCGAGTACAGCCTTGCGGGAATCAGACATCGGTTAGTGAAAGACCACCGACGACCGACAATCGACGACGAGCGCGTGGTCGGTGGTCGGTCGTCAGTCGTCGTAATCAGAAGCTGCTCACGCAACTATTGAGCGAGCGAATATTTTCTGTCGGGCAATCGGCCTGCTCGTTCGGCGTTGGAGACACTAGCGCTGCACATCAGATAGCCACTGCGCAAACTCCGGCGCGTCTACTTTTTCCTGCGCCTTGCGCCACTTCACCAGCGTCCACTCCCAGAAGTCGAATTCGATTGTGCTGATGCTGTTCTGGATGCTGCCCCACAGCACCCAGCCGATGTTCGACATGCAGTAGAACAGCCACATGCGCGCCACCAGCGCGGGCGTTGCCTGGCCGAAATAGGCCGCGCAAAGCTGCCCGACCTGCTCGGGCGCGAAGTCGTTTTCGTTGCAGATGTTGCCCAGCTCGAAGCAGGGGTCGTTGGTGCCGCTGTACTCGTAATCGACCAGCCGCAGGCGCGCGCCGTCGTCGATAAAGTTTTCGGCCAGCAGGTCGTTGTTGCAGGGCACCAGCGGCAGCGGGCGCACGGCCAGCGCCGCCTCGATGCGGCGCGCAACCGGCACATAGTCTATATAGCCGTCGGGGATGCGGAAGCCGTGGCGCTGCACAATGTCGAGGTAGAAATCCATGGTGCGGAACATGTCGAAGCGGTTGGCGAAGGCCGGCCCGGCATGCAGCGCGCGCGCCGCCGCCGCAATGCGCGGAATCTGCGCCGGCTCGCGCAAACGCGCACTGCTCATGGTCTGCCCGTCGATGAACTCCAGCACCATCACCGAGAATTCGGGCAGGTAGTGAATGATGCGCGCGCCAACACCAGACTGCGCGGCGGCCAGGGTGTTGTGGTACTCGTACTCGCGATTCACCGACAGCAGCTCGGTGCTCGCGCCGGGGATGCGCACGACATAGGGCACGCCGTCGACCGTTACGCGGTAGTTGGTGTTGGTGAGCCCGCCGGTGAGCGGCGCCGCCTCGACCGCGCGACCCTGCCACGCCGGGATGCGCGCAATCACGTCCTCGATGGTGGGCATAGCCCCCCCTTCCGAATAGAGAACCACAGAGCCGAGAACCGAGAACCACAGAACCACAGAACCACAGAACCGAGAACCACAGAACCACAGAACCACAGAACCGAGAACCGCACAAGCAATTGTGTACGGGCGAAGCTTGTCTTCGCCCCGCCTGCAACGCATCCTGAGTAGCGCAGAGCGCGTATCGAAGGGTGCGACGAGACACCATTGCCGAAGCCCGCCCTTATGCGCGCAGCGTACTCTGCGCCCTGGCTACAACCTCGCGAATCGCGTCAACCACCAGCTGCGGCTGTTCGAGGTGAATATAGTGGCCGCACTCCTCGGCCACTAT
>LJCR01001543.1 GCA_001399705.1 Kouleothrix aurantiaca | reverse complement strand
CAACTTTTCTGTGCCAATGCAGCAGCAGGATGCGCTATGCGAGCCGGTCGCCGGTGAGACGGCGGCGCGTTTCCTGGCGCGATGCGGTTTCGTCGCTGGTGCGCTCGGGGCTGCTGATGGCCAGCACAATCAGAAAGGAATTGAAGAGTACGCCGGTAAGTAATACGGCCCAGGGTGGGATTGGGCCAATGCGCATGCGCTCGAACAGGTCGGCGAACGACGCGGGAGAGTGTGGGTGGATCACAATCTTAACGCACCAGCTGATCAGCAGCACGGCAAAGATCCAGATGTAGTTGCGCCGCAGCCGCCGCCCCAGCGCTTCCCACAGGCTGATGCTGAAGCGCGGGTGCAGCAGGTCGCTCGCCAGCAGCTGCCGCCAGTTTTCGAGCTCGTCGGGGCGCTCGGGGGTGAGCATTTCGGCGAAGAATTCGGTCTCCATCAGCCGCACGCGCGTGCGCCACAGATCGTAGAACATGTAGCGGCGCGCTTCGATATACATGAAGTAGAAGATCAGCAGCGAGTTGACGAGAATCATCACATGGGTGTTTTTTTCGCTGCTGAAGCCAAACGAGAGCGTGGCGCCGGTGGTGAGCACCGCCCAGTTGGTGGTGCCATCGAGGCGCATGCGCCAGGTGTTGGCGCGGCCAACTTCGCCGCGGTAAAGGTGCACCATAGCGGTGTTGAACTCGGTGGCGGTGAGCGCGCGCACCGCTGGCCCGAGCATAGCCGGGCGCTCGGGGGTGGTGATGCGCGCGCTTGGCTCTTCGGGCGAAACGCTCGTCATAGCGTGTGCAGCTGCCGAAGCGCGGCGCAGATGCCGAATGCCAGCAGGCCTGTGATCAGCAGCAGGCTCGTGATATTGAGCTGCACCATCAGCCAGACGGCCAGCAGCACCGCCCCAAGAATGAGCCAGCGATTATTGCTGATGCGATTCATAGCACCTCGAAGCCAGTGGAGTGTGTGCCGAGTATTATACAGCGCCGCAGAATCATTGTCCATATATGCAACAAATGTGTTACCAGGTATGCTATAATCGGCCGGCATTCAGAAGTATATGCGCTGTCGCGGGACCATGTCTCTGACCGCGTGCGAAACAGAGCCGGTTGGCACCATGACCCAGTCCTCGATGGCGATCGAGGCCCTGCCTGCTGTGCGCCCGTTTGTGAAATGGGCCGGCGGCAAGGGCCAGCTTTTGCCCGAATTATCGCGCCGTTTGCCGCGCAAATTCCGCCGCTACCACGAGCCATTTGTGGGCGGCGCCGCGCTGTTTTTCCATCTCTTTAACTCCGGCCGCCTCCACGATGGCGCGCTGCTGTGCGATTTCAACCCCGAGCTGGTGCTGTGCTACCAGGTTGTGCGCGACGAACCCGAGGCGCTGATTGCGGCGCTCAAGCAGCACGAGCGCCACCGCCTCGACCGCGACTACTTCATGGATGTGCGCGGCTGGGATCGCCGGCCCGATTTCGCGCAGCGTGGCGCAGTCGAGCGCGCGGCCCGCACGATTTTCCTTAACCGCACCTGCTACAACGGTCTGTACCGCCTGAACAACAAGGGCCAGTTCAACGCGCCGTTTGGCTACTACAAAAACCCGCTGATCTGCGACCCCGATAACATGCGCGCGGCCAGCGCCGCCCTCAAGCGCGCCGAGCTGTTTGTGGGCGATTTTGGTGATGTGGCGGCGCGCGCCGAGCCGGGCGACCTGGTGTATTTCGACCC
>LJCR01001544.1 GCA_001399705.1 Kouleothrix aurantiaca | reverse complement strand
GAATAAAGAAACCGCCGAGGCGCAAAGAACGTCAAAGCCACAAGCTCGGCGCTCTTTACGTTCTCTGCGGTCGAAAATCGGGAAGTCGGGCTGAACCTACTCTGCGGGCGCGTGCGTGTCGATATAGTCCATCGCATCGGCGACAGTCAGAATCTTTTCGGCCGCCTCGTCGGGGATTTCAACACCGAACTCTTCCTCGAGCGACATAATCATCTCAACGAGGTCAAGCGAGTCGGCGTTCAGGTCGTCGGAGAAGCGGGCCGACGGGACGATCTTCGCTTCGTCGACACCCAGCTGCTCGGCGACGATTTTCTTGAGGCGGGCTTCCATTTCGGGCGATGCCATTGGGAATGCTCCTTTCAACAACCTGGTTGAGAATATGCGTGTTCCATACGAAGCGCAGCTGCCGTAGCAGGCCGCGCCCCGGCTTACTCGCTATACCCTTCGATATAGCGCGTCACAACAGTTCCAAGCACGCCGTTCACAAAGCGGCTCGAGTTGTCGCTGCCGAACTGTTTTGCCAGCTCGACGGCTTCGTTAATGACCGCTTTGACCGGGGTTTTTTCGGCGTCGTCGATCAAGATCTCGTACAGCGCGATGCGCAGAATAGATTTATCGACCCCCGGCATCTGGTTCACCGGCCAGCTCGGCGCGGCTTCTTCGATGATACGATCAAGATAGGCGTAATGTTCCCACACGCCGAAAACAAGCTGCCGGAAAAAGCGCTCGGCATCGGCGGGCAGCATCTCGTCTTCCACCCAGCGCGCCACCACTTCATCGGGCGCGTGGTCGGTCGCATCGAGCTCGAATAGGACCTGGAGAGTAATGGTGCGGACACGATGGCGCAGGCTAGGCATTCGCCGCCTCCACGTCTTGGATGTAGACGTTGACTTCGCGTACGACCATGCCGGCAAGCTCGCGAATCACGGCCGCAACTGTCGCCTGCACGGCAATACCCAGATCAACCAGGTTGGTGTCGGGCAGGGCGACTAAGTAGCAATCGGCATTCACGCCATCGGCGCCGATGGCGAGCGCGATGCCATCGCCGCGCAGGCGCGAACGCGCGCGCGGGCTGGTGCCGAGCCGGGCGATGCCGGGAACTTCGCGCACCGCTAGCGCGATAAGGTTATTAAGCACATGGGGTGCCACAGATACACTGCCGGCTGCCTGGGTCACGGTCGGTTCTATCCTCGCTGGCGCTGCATGAGATTAGGCAAAAAGCTCAGGTCGATCTCGCCACGCCGAAAGTCCGGCTCGTTCAGCAGCGCAAGCTGAAATGGCATACTCGTTTTCACACCAGTGACAATACACTCGCTGAGCGCGCGGCGCATGCGTGCAAGCGCTTCGTCGCGGTCGCTGCCCCAGGTGATGATCTTGGCCAGCAGCGAGTCGTATGTTCCTGGCGGCGTATAGCCCGCATAGATATGCGAGTCAACGCGCACGCCCGGGCCGCCTGGCGGCAGAAAGAACTCGACTTCGCCGGCTGAGGGCAAGAAATCGCGCTCGGGATCTTCCGCATTGATACGGCACTCAATCGCGTGCCCGCGTATTCTAACGTCTTTCTGAGTCAGCGTCAAGCGTTCGCCGGCGGCGATGCGCAGCTGCCACTTGACGAGATCGACGCCGGTGATCAGCTCGGTGACGGGGTGCTCGACCTGGATGCGCGTGTTCATTTCCATGAAGTAGAACATGCCATCCGGGCCAAGCAGGCATTCC
>LJCR01001541.1 GCA_001399705.1 Kouleothrix aurantiaca | reverse complement strand
GCGGGCAGCCACTGCTTGGCGCTGCGCGTGGTGGTCATATGCAGCAGCACATCGGGCACGGCGGTGCGCGGCGGCGCGCTGGCCAGCTCGGCGCGGAAGTAGTCGGTTTCGACATAGGCGATCTGGCAGAAAATTTCGGCCAAGTAGTTGCTGCCCAGAATTTCCGAGCAGCGCGCAAGAAAATCGGGGCTGTTCCAGTCGGTGTCGCGCAGCATGCGGTCGCGGATGTCGTCGCCGGGGGGCATTTTGCGCCGAAAGTCGGGCTGGAGCGACGCGCCAACGAGGTAGGGCGGCGCGACGGCGGCTACCACCACGAGGTTCAGCTCGCTAAACTCGTCGCAGTTGATCGCCAGATCGTAAGCGCCAGCCGCCGCGCGCCGCTCGCTCACAAAGGTATTCAGATCGGCGAGGTAGTCGTCGCGCGCGCCATACAGCGAGAAACGCGCATCGACGTAGGGGCAGCCTTCTTCGAGGTCGCGGGTGGTTTCGCCGCCAAAGAAATCGAGCGTGGCGGCGGGGTATTTTTCTTTCAGGCCGCGCAGCAGCGGCGTGGTGAGCACAAAGTTGCCAACTTTATCGGAGCCAAACACCGCCAGGTGCGGGCGCGGCCCCAGCGGCTGATTGGTGAAGCGTTCCATAGTTCTCCTGCCGGTAGGCGCGGTTCGTGGCGCTATTATACGGCCAGCCAGCAGTGCAGCGCTTATTCGTAACGCTCGCGGCCTTCCTGAATACTTTGCAAAATATCGTCGCGGCTGACCGGCTGTTGAGGCGTGATCCCGGCAATATCCAGTGGCGATGCTGTGGCCGGTTCGGGCGTCAACACAAAGCTTTGCCCATCGCGCCGCTGGATGCGAACGGCTCCATCGCGGCGAGCTTGTTCGAGAATAGCGGCAAAGTTCTGCCGCGCCTCGGAGAATGTGTAACTTTTCATGAGCCGACCTCAATGATAGTCACGCCGGCAGCTTGTGCTGCCGTTTGAAGCTTGTGGTCGAGTGTGAGCAGCGGTGCCGACTGCAGGCGTGCACAAGTAATAAAGTATGCATCATATGCATAGAGCGCGTATTGAGCAACAACATCCATCGTGCTATCAAGTGCTACGTCGTAAAAGCGGAGTGCGATCTTTTGATATTCACGAAGCGCCAGATGAGCCTCAGTCAAGGTCAATCGCTTGCGCTTGATCATTGCCGACAAGGCATTCCCTATTTCCCAGTGCAAGGATGCTGGCGCGATTAACTCGGCATTGCTCGTATGTTGAATCAGTTGCGGCTTACTGGATTCGTTCAGAATGACCGCAATAATGATCGACGTATCGACAACAATAGCCATACTGTGCCTTTAGAATTGTACAATTGTACAATAATTATGGCATAAAAAGTATTGTTTTGCAAGCGGCTCATTTCGGCTGAGCCTTTTGAAGCTACACCACTTGAAGCTACGCCGCCTTCATCGCCGCTCGCGCCGCGTCGAGCGTGAAGGCCACCGCTGCGTCGTCGTGCGCGAGCGACACAAACGCCGCCTCGAACTGCGACGGCGCGAGGTACACCCCCCGGTCGAGCATGGCGTGGAAGAAGCGCGCAAAGCGGGCCGTGTCGGCGTGCTGTTTGGCGCTGGCGTAGTCGCGCACGGGCGCGCCCGCGAAGAAAAAGCCCCACATGCTGCCCACCGCCGCCGCCTGCAACGGCACGCCCGCTTCTTCCGCCGCCGCCGCCAAGCCGTC
>LJCR01001542.1 GCA_001399705.1 Kouleothrix aurantiaca | reverse complement strand
ACATATATCATACTTTGTGCTTCCCAAGACATGTCTACGTATGCATAGACAAAATGCATGATAATATATAAAGTTGCCGTAAAAACAATAGCTCTTAAATCACCATCAGAATTATTCCACATGCTTCTTGTGCCAACAATAATTGAAAGCCCTATTAACATAAGCATACTAATAAAACCAAAAACCCCTGTCTGCATCCATATCCAAAGAATGGAATTGTGTGTGATATATTGCCACCACTCAAAGAAACTAATATCAGGCATAGGGGCTATAATGTAAAATTTGTTTCCAAAGCCTACTCCAGTAAAAGGATGTTGTGTGATAGTGAATTTAGAATTAATGTTTTCAATTACGCGATAAATGTTTGAAGAGTCGTCTCGACCTCCTCGCTGCGGTGATATAACAGAGCGAATTGCTCGAGCTGGCATTCCTAAACTACTCGTGCTATTCCAAAATAATCCGGTATATATAATGCTTAAAATAAAAATTGCTGGTATAATAAACCAAAATGTTTTGCGGCGAATATGATATAGAACAAAGCTAATAATGATAATAGCCACTGCTAATGTTATAAATGACGCACGACGTTGATTTGCGAAATAGCTGATTAAGACAATTGGCAGGAGAAGAGGTAATGTTAAACGTTTTAGTTTGGATCCATTAAAAATCCAAACATTAATAGCTAAAACAATTATAGTATTAATATGAATTGAGAATGAGTGTTCTGCTATCGCCTCAACGCTTCGGATGTTGAAGTTTAAGATATTTGCTATATACACAATCCCATTACAAGCATCTAGGAAGATGGAAAATATAATTATCCATATTAACTTACTCACATGATTTTTATTTTTTATAAGGTTACTCGTCAATATTAACATTGCGGGGAGATAATATATAATTCTAACTTCCCACAACGCTATCTTTTTGTCTCCCTGATGTATTAAACCGTAGATCAGCCCTGTAGTTATGAAGAAGGAAAAAATAATTGCCGGCCAAAAAATTGGACCTTTGAAGATTTTGGTTTTCTCTTGAACTGTTACACGGCTTAGCCATGAGATAAATGTGAGAACAATGTATATTTCAGCAGGGCTAAAACTTGTTGCACGCCCGATATATAGTATAGATTCAGCGCTCGAAAGATTTTTGACAAAGGGAAACCAAGGAGTAAGAATCATATCGCCAGCTAGACCGAAACCAATGATTTGGTAAACGCCGTAGCGCGGTTCATAGAAAAGGGCTGCTATTCCCGCAAAGAAAATGATCCATCCAATTACAGAAAAAGGCGATGCACCTCGAATTAACATCCAACTAATGAAACAACTGAAGGCTAATATTACACTAAGCCAAGCCCATAACACGGAGGAATTACGCCGTAGCTGGTAGTTAGTTGTGAACGTGCCTGGTGGAGTTGAAAGTGCATTTATCAAGTTTTTATCTTTAAATTTGGTTAAAGAAAAAATACATAAGACACAAAAATAAAACCATTCCAAAAAGTAACCAGCCAGGAAAATTTAGGTTCTGATTTCTAGTTTTTGTAGACGCTAAAAAGCAGATTAAGATGAATAAGATAAATAACTTCATATTTATTCTTGTGGTACGAATCGGTGCAACCAGCTTGGTGATCTTAATTTTACTTGATTTAAAATGACTCCGAGAATATTAAGCGGAGCTACCTCGTCAATCGCGTGCTTTACACTGTTGATAGGTGTTACAC
>LJCR01001540.1 GCA_001399705.1 Kouleothrix aurantiaca | reverse complement strand
GTGCGCGCTTGCCCTGCATCTGCTCCTGCCCGAGGCGCATGCTCTCGGCAATGATTTCATACGGGTGCTTGGCCGGCAGATCGAAGCCCGCCGCGCCGGGCCAGAAGTGCGAGGGGTAGATCATCGGGCAGACGTAGTCGGTGTGCATGCCCATGATCTTGATGTCCTGCCCGATCAGCGGCGACGGCTCCCAGGCGGTGACGCCAAACACGTCAACCGAGAGGTAGGCGCCCGCGCCGTTGATGGCCTTCTGCGACTGCGTCAGCATCTCGGCGATGTTCTGGTATTTCTCGTCGTCGGTCGCGCCCGGCTTCGAGAGCTTCAGGCGATCTTTGTCATCCGCGCCAAACTCCAGCGAGGGGAAGCGGATGTAGTCGTAGTTGATTTCGTCAAAGCCCATGTGCGCCGCTTCAACCGAAAGCTGGATGTTGTAATCCCACACATTGCGGTTCCACGGGTCGAGCCAGGCGTAGCGAATGCCGGGGCCGGGGTAGTCGGCAAACACGCCGCCGTTTTTCGAGTCCTGCGCGGCCCACTTGGGCTTGGCGTCGGCCAGCACATTGTCGTGGCTGAAGATGTGCACGCGCGCGATGGTGTAGATGCCGCGCTTCTTGGCCTCGGCCAGGATCTCCTTGATGTCCATAATCGGCCGGGCGGTGCCAAGCTCTTTGACAATCGGCACCTGCGAGTCGTAGTAGATCAGACCCAGGTCGTCGCGCAGGTCGGATTTCAGGTCGATCACGATCGCGTTCAGCTCGGTCTGGTCGATATGGTCGAAGAACTTCATCAGCAGGTCGTGGTTCGAGGCCACCGCCGCCGTGACATAGATCGACTTGGTGTAGAACGGTTCGAGCTTGATCTCGTTCGGCACGCTGCCGGGCTTCAGCTCGATCACCGCTTTGCGGTAGCCGGGCGCGAGCACCTGCAGCACGCCCTGCTCGGGCAGGCCGTCGAGCGTAAACGCGCCGTCGGTGCTGCCGTCGATCCGCTCCATCGCCACGGCGTCGCTTTCCAGGTTGGGCGCGGCAAGGATCGTTGCGTTGGCGATCGGCGCGCCGGTGGTGGCGTTGAGCACTTTGCCCTTCAGCACATCGGGGCGCAGCACAGCATCGAGCGCGGTGTTCTGCTCAAGCGGCTGGGTCAGCCCGGCGTAGCCGTCGGCGCTGATCTCAATCGTCGCGTCAGCCGGCACGCCTTCGAGGCGGTAGGTGCCATCTGCGCCGGTGGTCGCGCTCGCGCCGCCGCCGGCCTTCACCTGCGCGCCGGCCACCGGCTTGCCGCTGTAGCGGTCGGTGACCGTGCCCGCCAGGACGTTGGGCCGCAGCGCCGAGCTAAAGCTGGTTTGCTGCTGCGGCGATTGCGTGACCGGGTCGTAATCTTTCGCGCTCACCGTCACCGAGAAGCGCTCGGGCACGCCTGTCAGGCGGTAGCTGCCATCGGCCGAGGTGGTTGCGCTCAGGGTATCGCTGGCTTTCACCAGCGCGCCGGCCAGCGGCTTTTTGGTGTAGGCGTCGGTAATCACGCCATTGACCGTGTTCGGGCGCAGTTTGGCGTCCAGCGTCACGGCCGGCGGGGTTGGCTGGGCCAGCTGCGGCTGGTCGGACAGCGCGATCGTCACCGGCTCGTAGCCATCGGCGGCGATCTGGAGCGTACCATCCTGTTTCCAGCTTGCGAGCTGGTATTTGCCACCCGCGTCGGTGGTCACTTCGGCGCCAGCC
>LJCR01000154.1 GCA_001399705.1 Kouleothrix aurantiaca | reverse complement strand
TGCTGCGCCTCACCGGCGAGCTCGCCGACGGCTGGATTCCGTCCTCGCCCTACGCGCCGCCCGGGCAGCTGCCCGAAATGTCGCGCGCAATCGACGCGGCGGCGCGTGCGGCCGGGCGCGACCCGGCGGCGATCCGGCGCGTGTATAACATCAACGGGCGCTTTATGGCGGCGGAACGCGGCTTTCTGCAAGGCCCGCCGCGCCTGTGGGCCGGGCAGCTTGCCGAGCTGGCGCTCCAGCAGGGCATGAGCGTGTTCATCACCGCGCCGGGCGCCGACGCCGCGAACGATTTGCAGCGCTTTGCCGAAGAGGTTGCGCCAGCAGTGCGCGAGCTGGTGGCGCAGGCGCGTGCCGGCGGCGTTGCCGTGCCATCACCGGCGGCAGCGGGGAGCTACCTGCCGCCCGCTCCCGAACCAGTAGCCAGCGTCGCGCCGCGCCGCGCCAGTTCTGCGCCCGTCTCGACAGCATGGGACGAAAGCATGCGCCCGCGCCTGCCGCAAAGCACTGCGCCAGTGAGCGCAAGCGGGCGGCAAAGCCAGGAAACGCTTATTCAGGTGCACAAACACCTGCGGCAGGAGCTGGCCCAGATCCGCGACGCGGCCGAGCAGGTCGCCACGCAGCAGATCGAGCCAGCCGCCGCGCGCTCGCTGATCTACCAGTTGACGCTGCGCCAGAACTTCTGGACACTTGGCTCGTTCTGCGCGCAGTACTGCCGCGTGGTCAGCATTCACCACACCATCGAGGACGAGCGCGTGTTCCCAAGCCTGGAGCGCAAGGACGGCGCGCTTGGCCCGGTGCTGGAGCGGCTGAGCTGGGAGCACGAGATCATTGCCGCGCAGCTTGAGCGTTTCGACCAGGCGCTGGTAGCAATGATGGACGAGCCGGGCAAAGTTGTGGACGTGCGGCGTGTGGCCGACGACCTGAACACCATGCTGCTTTCGCACCTGGCCTACGAGGAAGACGAGCTGCTTGGCCCAATCGGGCGGCTGAACATCGCGCTGTAGCGTCAATCGCGGCCCGGCTCGACCCGGCAGCGCAGCAGCACCAGCGATCGTGGCGCGAGCTCGTAGATCGTGCCGGGCGCGAGCGGCTCGCGCTTGGCCGGGCCAGCCTGCCGCGTATCTTCCATCACTTCCCACCCATTGACGGGCGGGGCGGCGGGCAGGCGAAACGAAATCGGCTCCCAGTAGGCGTTCAGCAGCAGCAGCAAAATATCGTCGCGGATCAGCTCACCGCGCTCACCCCACTCGTCCATCGCCTGCCCGTTGAGCAGCATGCCGATGCAGCGCACGAAACTATTGGTCCACTCCTCGTCGGCCATTTCGCGGCCATCGGGCCGGAACCACTCGATGTCGTGGATCTGCGGGCCGTGGATGCTGCGCCCCTGAAAGAACGAGCGCCGGCGCAGCACCGGGTGCGCTTTGCGCAGCGCGATCAGGCGGCGCGTCAGGTCGAGCAGGTCGCGCCCGGTGTCATCGAGCCGCCAGTCCATCCAGCTCAGCTCGTTGTCCTGGCAGTAGGCGTTGTTGTTGCCGTGCTGCGTGCGGTTGCGCTCGTCGCCAGCCAGCAGCATAGGCACGCCCTGTGAAAGCAGCAGCGTCGCCAGCATGTTGCGCTGCTGGCGCGCGCGCAGCGCATTAATGTCGGGCGCGTCGGTTACGCCCTCGGCACCGCAGTTCCACGAATTATTATGATTATCGCCGTCGCGGTTGTCTTCGCCATTCGCCTCGTTGTGCTTGGCGTTGTAGCTCACCAGGTCGCGCAGCGTGAAGCCATCGTGCGCCGTCACGAAGTTGATGCTGGCATACGGGCGCCGGCCATTATGTCGATACAGATCGCTCGAACCAGTCAGGCGGTAGGCCAGCTCGGCCACCTGGGCGGGGTCGCCGCGCCAGAAACGCCGCGTGGTGTCGCGGTAGCGCCCGTTCCATTCGCACCACAGCACCGGGAAATTACCGGCCTGGTAGCCGCCCGGGCCAACGTCCCATGGCTCGGCGATCAGCTTCACCTGCGAAAGCACCGGGTCCTGATGAATAATGTCGAAAAAGGCCGAGAGGCGATCGCGCTCGTGCAGGCCGCGCGCCAATGCCGTCGCCAGATCGAATCGGAAGCCATCGACGTGCATTTCGGTGACCCAGTAGCGCAGGCTGTCCATAATCAGCTGGAGCGTGCGCGACTGAAGCAGGTTCAGGCTGTTGCCGCAGCCGGTATGGTCGATATAAAAGCGCGGATTCGCATCGTGGAGGCGGTAGTAGACCGGGTTGTCGAGCCCGCGAAACGAAAGTGTCGGGCCGAGATGGCTGCCCTCGGCCGAGTGGTTATACACCACGTCGAGCAGCACTTCGATGCCAGCGGCATGGAGCGTTTTGACCATCGCCTTGAATTCGCGCACCTGATCGCCCGGCACGCCGGTGCTGCTGTAGCGAATGTCGGGCGCGAAGTAGCCCAGCGTGTTGTAGCCCCAGTAGTTCGCCAGCCCGCGCTCGACCAGCTGCCGGTCGTCGATGCGGTGATGTACCGGCAGCAGTTCCACCGCCGTCACGCCTAACGATTGCAGGTACTGAACCACCGGCGGGTAGGCCAGGCCACTGTAGGTGCCGCGCAGGTTTTCGGGCAGCTCGGGGTGCATTTGCGTGAAGCCTTTGACATGCAGCTCGTAGATCACCGAGTCGTGCAGCGGCGTCGCGGGCGGGCGGTCGTCGCCCCAGTCGAAGGATGGATCGACCACGATTCCGCGTGTCATGAACGGCGCGCTGTCGCGAATATCGAACGACAGGTCGGAATCGGGGTGGCCAACCGTATAGCCGAACATGGCATCGTCCCAGCGAATGGTGCTGGTGAGCGCGCGCGCATACGGGCAGACGAGCAGCTTGTTCGGGTTGTAGCGCAGGCCTAACTCTGGCAGATAGGGGCCGTGCACGCGGTAGGCATAGACCTGGCCGGGCTGCAGGCCGGGCACATACACATGCCACACCAGGTCGGTGTGCATGCGCATGGGGATGCGCCGGGCCTCGTGCGGCGCGTCGATCGAGTCGAACAGGCACAGCTCGGCGCCGGTGGCGTGCTCCGCGAAGATTGCGAAATTGACGCCCTGGCCATCCCACGTTGCGCCACGCGGGTAGGGTTTGCCAGGCCAGACCTCGTAGTGATGCGCTTCCATAGCTCCCTTACATGTCGTGCGGGCGAGTCTGCTTCGATTGTAGCACTGCTGTGGGCAGCGGGCAACGCGGTTCAGGAAGGCTGGGGTGGCGGATCGGCTTCGGCGGGCGGTGCGCTCGGGGTAGGCGGCGCATCGCTTTCCGATTGCAGCGCGACCGTGCGTGTATCAAGTTTCGCCGCCAGGGCATGCACCGTTTCGGCGTCAGCCAGGCCCTGGCGCTGAAGCTCCTGCAATGCCGAACGCTCGACGCGCAGCAGGTGCAGGCGCGTGTCGCGCAGTTCGTTGGCTTCGAGGTCACTTTCGTTCTGGTACAGGCTGTCGATCGCGTCATCGATCTGCTGGCCAGCCGCGCGGTACTCGGCATCGAGCTGAGCGAACACACGCGGTGGCACAATTGCATCGTCTTCCAGGCGGCGCAGCTCGCGCCAGCCAGCCCGCAGCAGCATCAGCTCGGCACGCCGCGATTGATACTCCCGCAGGCGGTGATCTTTGGTGGCCAAACCCAGCCGCTGCACCAGCGGCGCCATGGTCAGCCCCTGCACCAGCAGTGTGAAAAGCACCACGCCAAATGTCAGGTCGAGCAAGAGCGGGCGCGTCGGTAGATCGCGGGGCAGGCTCAGCACCACGGCCAGGCTCACCGCGCCGCGCAGCCCGGCCCAGAACAAAACATGCAGCCAGCGGCGCGGCAGCACCGGCGGCAGCGGCAGGACGATCAGGCCCAGGCCATACACCACCACCGCGCGCGCCAGCAGCACCGCGCCAATCGCAATCAGCGCCGGCCAAAAATTGAACAGCAGGTTGCCCAGGTTCACTTCCAGGCCGATCAGCAGGAAGATTGCCGAGTTAAACAGAAAGGCGATATATTCCCAGAAATTGAGCAGCGCCAGCCGTGTCGTGGGCGACATCCCCATACGCGCGCCGACGTTGCCCAGCACCAGCCCAGCCGCCACCACCGCAATCACGCCCGAAACTTCAAACGCTTCGGCCAGCACAAACGTGCCATAGGCAAGAATGGTGGTGAGGGTAATTTCGATCAGGTGATCGTCGATGCGCGCCGTCAGGCGCGAGGCCAGCCAGCCCGTCGCTGCGCCGATCAGCAGGCCGCCGCCCACCACCACGGCAAAGTTCAGCGCGCCTTCCACGGCGTCGAAGGTGCCGGCCAGCACCACGCCCAGCAAAATGCGCGACAGCACGACGGCGGTGCCGTCGTTGAACAGGCTTTCGCCCTCAACCAGCAGCGCCAGGTCGTGTGGCGCGCCGGTGCGCTTGAAGATCGCCAGCACCGCGATCGGGTCGGTGGCGGCGACGATTGCGCCAAACAAAAGTGCCGTTGGCCAATCGAGCCCGACCCCCCAGCGCACCAGCGCGCCGGTGATCGCCGCCGTAAGGAGCACGCCGGGGATGGCGAGCAGCCCAATTGGCAGCACTGTTTTGCGCAGGGCAGTCGCTTCGATATGCAGTGTTGCTTCAAACAGGAGCGCGGGCAGAAACAGCACCAGGATCAGGTGTGGCGTAAGGTGCAGCTCGTCGAGCTCCAGCCCGCCCAGAAAGGGCAAGGGGCTGCGCAGCAGCACGCCCAGGCCCACGCCAGCAATGACCAGCGCCACCGGGTAGGGTATGCGCAGCGAGCGCGTGGCGATGCCAACCGCCGAAATGATCAGCAGCAGGGCGATGATTGCAATATCGAGCGAGTCAACGTGCATGCTGCTTCCTTCGGGCTTCGGTGAGGCTGGGTGGCGCGCGATATTGTGCCAGATTTGGCGCGGCCTGTCGAATACGCATCGCGATCAGCTCCCCGCGCAGTGTGGAAAGCCGCCGTGATCTTGATGAATCGCACACTCCCCGGCCGCGCGCCCTGGCATTTCAGTATAAAATATGAGCCGGAAACGAACAAAGCGGAGGTGTTTGTGAGCCTGACGCAACGCTCAATTGCCTTTTTGCGTGCGATCAACGTTGGCGGCCACACGGTGAAGATGGATGCCTTGCGCGCGCTGGTGGCCGAACTGGGCTACGCCAATGTGGCGACGTTTATTGCCAGCGGGAATGTGATTTTCGACACGCCGCCAACGCCAAGCGCCGCGCTGGAAGCCGAATTGGAGCGCCACCTCCATGCGGCGCTGGGCTACGAGGTGCTGACCTTCATCCGCACAGCCGAGGAGCTGGCCGCGATTGCGCGCTATGTTCCCTTCGACCCGCCCGAGCCCGATGCGCACGCGCTCTACGTCTCGTTCATGAAAGAGCCGCTCCATGCCGCCGCCGAAGCGCGCCTGCTGGCGCTGAACAGCGAAACCGACCTGTTTCACGCGCACGGGCGCGAGTTCTACTGGCTGTGCCGCGTGCGCCTGCCCGATTCGCCCCTGGCGTCGGGCACGCTGCTCGCGAAAGCCGTGGGCGTGCCCACGACGGCGCGCAACCTCACCACCGTGCGCAAGCTGGCGGCAAAATATTCTGCATGACGCAATGTGTCGAATATGCTATACTTTGGCGCAACAAACCCCCGCTCCTCACCGTCCTACTACGCGAACCGATCAGCGGAACGAATCGTGCGTATGTGTGCGATGGATGTATAGTATTTGGAGGAGAACTTCACGATGAACGAGA
The DNA here is from genome assembly GCA_001399705.1 of Kouleothrix aurantiaca. GTDB lineage: Bacteria > Chloroflexota > Chloroflexia > Chloroflexales > Roseiflexaceae > Kouleothrix > Kouleothrix aurantiaca. Next base: position 292 of record LJCR01000154.1, on the reverse strand, counting down.
ATACAAACCCCGGCGCCGGCCAGGACGGCAACTCGGATCTGGCGAAGGAGCTGCGCGAAATGGGCAAGCAGCTTGAGGCCGCGCTCCGTGCCGCAGTCGAAAGCGACCGCGCCAAGCAGCTGCAGCAGGATATTGCTGGTGGCGTGCGCGAGCTGAGCAATCAGGTGCAGTCGGCGGTGAAATCACTGCAAACCGACACGCGCTTCCAGCAGGCCGAAGAGCGCGGCCGCCAGGCAATCGCGCAGGCGCGCGAGAGCAAGGTTGTGCAGGACATTCAGGAGACGATTGTGAG
>LJCR01001539.1 GCA_001399705.1 Kouleothrix aurantiaca | reverse complement strand
GGCAGGTGCTATACTATGGCATCCGTGTGGGAGATACGAATATGGCAATTCCCGAACTAAGCGAAGCGACGATTCGCGCCCATGCCGCCCCTGAGTCGTTTCAGCGCGGCTGGAGCTACTACAAAAATGGCGCGGTGCGCGACCTTGCCCTGCGTGGCAACGTGCTGCACGCCAGCGTCGAAGGCAGCCAGCACCCATCGTACCGCGTGAATGTGACCTTCGACAAAGGCGGCGTGACGGCGGCAACATGCACGTGCCCCTACGACTGGGGCGGCTGGTGCAAACATATTGTCGCCGCGCTGCTGCGCGCAATCCACCATTCTGGCGAGGTCGTGGCGCGCCCGCCGCTCGACGAGCAGCTCAAAGTGCTGGATCGCGGCCAGTTGCAGGCACTAATTTTGGCCCTGGCGGCGCGCTCGCCCGACCTGAGCGACTCGATCGAGCGGCAGTTGGCGCTGTTGCACATTGTCAGCGCGCCACCCACGGCGCAAAAAGCCGCCGCGCGCCGCTCGCCAATCGACACTAGCGCGATCAGCAAGCAGGTGCAGTATGTGCTGCGCAATTCGCCCGACAGCCGCTATGAATACGACTATTACGACGACGAAGACCCTGCCCGCGACACCGTCGATGCGCTGCGGCCGATTCTGGACCAGGCGCGCGGCTTTATTAACGGCGGCGACGCGCTGAGCGCGCTGGCGATTCTGGAAGCTTTCACCACCAGCTATCTGGCGCACGGCAGCACATTTTTCGAAGAAATTGAAGAAATGTACGGCAGCTTTGAAGGGACGCCGGGCGATTTCTTCGAGGAGCTGGCCGAAATCTGGGCCGAAGCGATTCTGAGCGCCGACCTGAACGCCGACGAGCGCGACGAGTGGGGTGAGAAGATCGCGGGCTGGAATGACGAGATCGACGATCTGGGCGGAGAATCGCTTTTTGGCGTGGCGCTCGCCGCTGCCGAGCAGGGCTGGGAATACCCGCCGCTCCAGCGCGTGCTGGCGGGCGAGATCACGCCACAGGGCGCGTGGCAGGGCGAGCCGCCCGAGTACGCCGACACGCTGGCGCTGCTGCGCTTGCGGGTGCTTGAGCGGCAGGGCCGCTTTCAGGAATACCTGTACCTGGCCGAAGCCGAAGGCCAGCTCGACCGCTATGTGCTGATGCTCGCCAAGATGGGCCAGAGCGATCAGGCGCTGGCCGAGGGCACGCGCTACCTTGCTAACCCCGACGATATTCTGGCGGTGGCGACCGTGCTGCGCGAGCGCGGCGCGCTGGAGCAGGCGCTGCGTCTGGCCGAGCACGGGCTGGCCTTGCCGGTGCCGCATTCAAACAGCCCCTACGCGATTTCAGCCGAGGTGCAGCGCGCGCCACTGGCAACCTGGGCTGCTGAGCTGGCCGCCGGCATGGGTGAGCGCGAACGCGCCTTGCGGGCGGCTGATACGGCGCTGCGGATCGCGCCCAGCCTGGCGGCCTACCGCATGGTGCAGGAACAAGCCGGCGACGAGTGGGAAGCGCTGCGCGGCGCGGCCCTGGCGCGGCTGCGCAATTCTCCCGCGGTTGCCGCCAAAGTCGATATTTTCCTGCACGAAAACATGATCGACGACGCGATTGCCGCCGTGCGCGACAGCTCCGATTACAGCGTGCTTGAGCGCGTGATGACGGCGGCTGTGCCGCAGCGACCCGATTGGGTGATCGAGGCCGCTTCCAGGCAGGCGCAGCGCATTAT
>LJCR01001537.1 GCA_001399705.1 Kouleothrix aurantiaca | reverse complement strand
GAGCAAACGCCCGCGCCGCTGCTCGAACTCCTGCGCGAGCGCCTGCTCGACCGCCCGGCCGTGATCGTGCTCGACGACATTCACCGCGCCGACCCGGGCGAAACCGGCGCACTGCTCGACGCGCTGGCCGACCTGGTGGCGCGCCGCTCCAGCCGTCTGCTGCTGGTCGGCCGCGACCCGCTGGAAAGCGCAGCATTCCCGCCGCTGGCTGGCCTGACCGAGGGCGAGGCCGAGCTGCTGTGGGCGGGCACGCCGGCCCTGCCAACTGAGCAGTGGCGCCAGTTCTACGCCGCCACTGGCGGCCTGCCCGAACCGATTCGCCGCACCGTCGCGGCCTACCGCCACAATGGCGAGCTGGCCCGCCCAACCGACTGGGCCGTGCAGGTAGCAGACTGGGCGCAGGAAAACATCTGGGATCGGCTCGACGCCGACGCGCAGCGCCTGCTGGCCGCCGCCCACGCGCTGGAAACTGTGAGCTGGGGCGAACAGGCCGCGCAGGTCTGCCAACGCCTGGGCATCAAAAGCGCCACGCTGAACGACCTGCGCCGCCGCGAGCTGCTGCATATCGCCGGGCCGAGCGCAACAATCTATGGCGCGCTGCACAGCCTGGCCGCCGCTTATTTGCGCCAGAATGCCGAGCTGCGCGAGCGTGTTGGCGCGCTGGCCGCCGAGCTGAGCGATGCACCTGCGCCCGAGCCAGCCGCCGCAGCCACGGCGGCTGCCCGCCCTGAGCCATCGGCGGATATGGAGCTGCTGGCACGCATTCATAGCGTGCTGGAGCACAGCGCCGAATACCTGCTTGAGCACACCGCCGCCGAGGCGCGCACCCTCGCCGCCGAGCTGGCCGCCCTGCAGGCCGAGCTGCCCAAGCCCGGAGGGCCGCGCCGCCCTTTCGTTCGCGCGAGCGTGGGGGCACTGGCGACCTAGAGGAAGACGACGACGTTTCTCCATAGGCGCGAACCCACTGCTCGCGTATGCAGCGAACCGCTCTGGCGCTGAGACGACCGACGACGGACGACCGACCACGCACCCATCGTCAGTGGTCGGTTGTCGGTCGTCCGTGATCATTGGGCAACCGGAATCGTATTTCCGCAAGGCTGAATGAGCCGGGCCGTATTTCTGCACTCTGCTCTGGAAAATTGACAAAGCCCCAACTTCGGCATACGATAACACCGCTGTGCCCCGTTTAATCTCAGAGAGGCCGATTCTGTGTGGTGATGGGAGCTGGCTGTGTCTGAGATAAGCTACCTTGATTTTGATATTGAGATCGACCGCGCCGCCACCGGCTACCGTGTCGAAATCAACTCGCCCGCCGGCCAATCGACGGGCCTTTTTCAGCCGCCGTTCTCCGATCTTGAGCTTGAAAATTTCCTCCTGAAGCTCGGCCAAAGCCGGCGCGCCATGCGCCGCATGGAGCAGCCCGAAACCGAGGCCGCCAAAGCCTTTGGCGCGCGCCTGTTCGACGCAGTGTTTGCCGGCGACGTGCGCGCCTGCCTGCGCAGCAGCCTCGACGAGGCCAGCCGCCAGGGCAAGGGCCTGCGCCTCCGCCTGCGCCTCACCGACGCGCCCGAGCTGGCCGACCTGCCGTGGGAATACCTGTACCACTCGGCGCTGAATCGCTTTCTGGCGCTCTCGGTGAACACGCCGATTGTGCGCTACCTCGAGCTGCCCGAGCGCATCACCCCGCTGGCGATCGAGCCGCCACTGCGCGTGCTCGCGCT
>LJCR01001538.1 GCA_001399705.1 Kouleothrix aurantiaca | reverse complement strand
ATCCAATTGCGTCAAGCCGGGCAAGTATCTTTGCGGCGGCGCGCTGCCACGTCCATTCCTGCGCAACACTTGCGGCGGCGCGTGCGCCTACGGCGCGGGCTTCGTCGCGCTGCTCGTACACATGGCGCAGCAGGTACACCAAATGATCGAAGTCGGGGTCGGCCCAGGAAAAACCAGCGTAGTAGGGGTTACGCGCCACCGCCGGCACGAGATCGCGCACGCGTAGCGGGTAGCTGATGCCTTCGCGCAAAAAGTCGCTAGGCGCGCTCCAGGCAGTGGCGATCGCCGGCAGCCCGCAGGCCATCGCTTCAAGGATGGGCATGCCCCAGCCTTCGCCCCGTGTGGGCAGCACAAAGCAATCGGCGCTGCGGTACAAGCTGCCAAGCTGGTAGGCCGGCAAATCCTGGTTCAACAGCAGCGCCACGCGCGGTCCGTCGGCGGGCAAGCCCAGATCGGCAATTGCGCGCGCAACGTCGATGTCGGGGTCGCGGTTATCGACTTTCAGCACCAGCACCACGTCGTCGCGCGGGCCAAACGCGGCATGAAAGGCGCGCAGCAGCACGTCTGGGGCTTTGCGCTCGCCCCACTCAAACACCGACAGGAAGGTGAAGCGCTGGCTCATGCGGCGCGCGGCAATCTGCGGGTGAAAGTAGTTTGGGTCAACGCCGAGCCGCACAACGTGGATAGGCCGGGCCACGCCGCTGTTGCGGAACGTTTCGGCGTTGAAGTGGCTGGGTGCCCAGATCTCGTCGAGCTGGTTGGCCTGGCGCACTCATTCGTCGGGCAGGCCGTCGATTTCGAGCATGGTGTAGCCAATGCGGTAGCTGCCACTATTCTTGTGGAACATGCCGCCGGGGCCATACAGCACCTGCGGCAGGCTGGTATCGCGGGCGCGCTGGCGCATCTGCTCGATGCGCGGGTCGCCGCTGCTCTTTTCGGCATAGGCATTGCCGTACAGGTAAGCCAGGCGCACGTCTACACCGCTTTCGTCCAGCGCCAGCGCGAGCTTGCGCGACGACACGGCGTAGCCGCTGGGCGCGCTGACCTGGGCGTGCCAGAGCAGGTGATGGGTGTATTTGCGGCGGTAATACTCTTCCCATTTTGCGCGGAAGATCGCCTGCGATACACCATACATCTTCCAGAAGTTGGCGTTGTTCAGCTTGGTGCTGACATTCTCGTAGTGGAGCACGCGCACTGTGCCATCCACTACAATGGTGTAGCCAAGCTTGGTGGCGCGCAGGCAGTAGTCGGTATCTTCGTAGTACGAAAAGAACTGGTCGTCGAGCGGGCCGATTGCGTCGAAGGCGTCGCGGCGGATGTACATGCACGCGCCAATTACGCCCTCGACCGCGCGCACGCCGGGGAACTGCCCAATGTCTTCCTCATCGCCGCCAACCTGCCAGCCCCACAGCGCCTCAGTAAGCATGTAGGTACCGGCGTGCGCCAGCCGGCCATTGGGTGCCATAAGCTTGCAGCCGACAATCCCGATTGCCGGGTCGCTGTGGGCAGTGGCGCGCAGGCGTGCCAGCCAGTCGGCGTGCAAAATCAGCGTGTCATTGTTGAGCATCAGGATGTCGGCGTTGCGCCAGGCTGCCAGGAAGCCGCGATTATTACCGCGTGTAAAGCCCTCGTTGGTTGGGTTCTCGATCAGCGTGATCCAGTCGAGCGTGCGTAGGTACTCGCGCGTGCCGTCGGTGCTGCCATTATCGACCACTACAAGC
>LJCR01001535.1 GCA_001399705.1 Kouleothrix aurantiaca | reverse complement strand
GCTGCACATAGCAACCGCGGGTGCAGCCACCATACGTAGGTGCAGTTTCACACGAGCATAGCAAGCGCAGGCACAGATGTCGAGCGTACAAGTACCACATTCTGGCCGTGGAATCTACCTGTGCCGTCGATCAATTTGCAGACAGATAGGCGACAATTTCGCAGGTGCGGCGCGGGACTATGTATCGAGTGTAATAATGCCGCGTTTGAGCGCGTAGCGCACCAGGTCGGTCTGGTTGTGCAGATCGAGCTTGCGGAAAATGCCGGCGCGGTAGTTTTCGACGGTGCGGGCGCTCAGCACCAGGCGCTCGGCGATTTCGGGCGCGGTATGGCCGAGCGCAGCCAGGTGCAGCACGTCGCGCTCACGCTCGGTCAGCAGGTCGTAGGGGTCGTCGGTGGTGGCGCTGGATTGCTCGATGTAGGAGTCGATCAAGCGTTCCGAAAGCGCCGGGCTGAGGAAGCGGCGGCCTTCAGCGGCGGCGCGCACGGCCTGGATGATCTCGGCGGCGGGCGCTTCTTTCAGCACATAGCCGATCGCGCCTGCGCGCAGCGCCTCGCGCACGTAGGCTTCGTTAGCGTGCATCGAAAGCACCACGACGCGGGTGTTGGGCGCGCGGTGCCGCACGCGGCGGGCGATCTCCAGGCCAGTCAGGCCAGGCATCATCAAGTCGGCCACGAGAACGCCGGGCTGCAGGCGCTCGGTCAGCTGCAGCGCACTCGGGCCATCGGCCGCCTCGCCCACGATGTGCGCGCCCAGGTTCGCTTCCAGCAGCGTGCGCAAACCGCTGCGCACCACCTGATGATCGTCGGCCAGCACAATCGTCAGCTCATTCATTGCGCGTCTCCATCGCTACGCTCGGGGCGGTGCAGCGGCAACTCCACCAGAATGCGCGTGCCCTGCCCCACGGCGGTATCAACAAACAGCTGGCCGTCGAGCAGCGCAACCCGCTCGCGCATGCTGGTCATGCCATTGGAACGGCGCGCGGCCAGCGCAGCCTCGAAATCGAATCCCACGCCGCGATCTTCGATGCTCAGCACCACCAGGCCGCCTTGTGTCCACACTGCCACGGCCACCTCGCCCACCTGAGCATGGCGGGCCACATTCGTCAGCGCTTCTTGAACCACCCGATACACTGCCACCGCGATCAGCGGGTCGAGCGATGCGTCCAGGCCGCGGTGCTTGAAGGCGACGCGCACCTGCGTCTGGGCGGTGTAGCGCTCGAAATGCCAGAGCAGCGTCGGCAGCAAGCCCAGATCGTCGAGCATCGAAGGGCGCAGATCGAGCGAAAGGCGGCGCACGCGCGTGGTCAGGTCGGTCACCAGCGTCTGCGCTTCGTGCAAGCGGGCAAGCAGCGCCGCGTGCGAGAATGTTCCGCCGGCTTCGAGCATCAGGTTGAGGCCGGTGAGCATCTGGCCGATCTCGTCGTGCAGCTCGCGCGCGACGTTGCGGCGCTCGGCTTCCTGAATTGCCACCAGCCGGCGCGAAAGGTCTTTCATCTGCTGGGTGGTATCCTGCAGCGCCCGCTCCGATCGCTTGCGCTCGCTGATGTCGTACAGCGAGCTGATCAGGCAGCGCTGCCCATCAAGCTGCAGGCTGTCGATCGACAGCAGCACATCGCGCTGCTGGCCAGTGGCGATACGCATACGCACCTCAATATTGTGCACGGCGCCGTGCGCCTGGAGCAGCCCGTTGATGCGTTCGCGCTCGACAGCATCGGCCCAC
>LJCR01001536.1 GCA_001399705.1 Kouleothrix aurantiaca | reverse complement strand
GGTGAGCATGATCACCATCCACCGACTATCGGACGGCCTGCTGCTCACCCCGAGCGGCACCGCCGCGCCCGCGCTGATCACCGATGCCGCCCTGTCGGCCGCGCTCGGGCCGGCGATTGTCGCGCTGGCGCTCGGGGTCCACGCGGCCGAGCGGGCACGGGTCGAAGGGTACGCGCGCATCGCGGCGGCGGCCTACGACGGGCAGCAGAGCAGCCAGCGCGAGCTGGAGGCGCTGTACCAGGCGGCGACGGAGCGGGCTGAGCGGGCGGAGAATCGCCAGCGCGGCATGGTAACGGCGCTGCTGCATACCTACGTGCGGCTGTTCCCGACGTATGAGTTTGTGAGCTACGAGCAGGCGCTGGCCGTGATTGAGCGCGAGTGGAATGGGATGCGGGTCGATGCGACGGCAATGGCCGATGCGCTGCAAGCCTATTTCAACGCGCGCAGCTCGACCGAACCGCACGACACACCCGAATACATTGGCGCAATGGCGGAAGCCCTGAGCGCGTGGGGACGGCGCGAACAAGGCGGCATGCTATGAGTACCACCACGAAACGCCCCTACGCCGACGCGCTGGCCGTCGCGGACGAGCTGGCCGCCATCCTCCAGCCCGCATGCGTCCGCCTGCTGATTGCCGGCAGTCTCCGCCGCGAGAAGGCGGAGATCGGCGATGTGGAGCTGGTGGCGATCCCGCACACCACGCCCACGCTCGACCTGTTTGGCCAGCCCGCGCCCGGCCTGGAGCAGAGCGCGCTCGACGACGCGCTGGCCGCGCTGGGTCTCACCTTCACGAAGAACGGCCCCAAGTACAAGCAGTTCGGTTACGCCGACATGACGGTCGATCTGTTTCTGGCCACGCCCGCAACGTGGGGCTGTGTGGCGACGATTCGCACCGGCAGCGCGGACTTCTCACGCTGGCTGGTGACGGAGCGCAAGCACGGCGGCGGGTGCCCGACCGGGATGCAGTTCCGCGACGGGCGGCTGTGGCATCTCGGGAAGGCGCTGGAGACGCCGGAAGAGCGGGATGTGTTCGCCGCGCTGGAGCAGCCGTGGGTGGCGCCGGTGGAGCGCGTAGAAGGGCGGTGGAAGTGATGGAGCAGGAGTACACCGTCATCACCCTCACACAGCCCTGGGCCACGCTCGTCGCCATTGGCGCGAAGCAGATCGAGACGCGCAGCTGGGCAACGACGTATCGCGGGCCGCTGCTGATTCACGCGGCCCAAGGGCTTGGGCCGGGCGGGAAGGCTGGGCTTCGGGCACTCGTCGAGCGCGAGCCGTTCAATCGGGCGCTCTGCAATCTGAGTGAGAACGGCATGCGCGAGTGGTGGGGAAAGGATGTCGTTGAGGAACTGCCGCGCGGCGCGATTGTGGCGCGGTGCGATCTGCTGGATTGCATCCCTACGCACCATCCGAATATTCCGAGTGAGCCGGGCAAGCCATGGTTTATGGGCGCGCGGGCGGGTGTAGGCCAGCACTATTACGAAGTGCCGCCGCCGCTCGACAGTAACGAATACGCTTTCGGTGATTACACGCCGGGGCGCTACGCCTGGCTGCTCAGTGATGTCCAGGCCCTGTCCACGCCGATCCCGGCCAAGGGGCAGCTTGGCCTCTGGACGTGGCGCGGCGCGTTGCCCGCCTAGCCCCTGCTGGCCTCTACCCTCCCCTTCCTTCCTCCCTGCAAACCGGGCGTTGACGCCCGGTTTGCAGGGAGGAAGGAAGGGG
>LJCR01001534.1 GCA_001399705.1 Kouleothrix aurantiaca | reverse complement strand
CTTCTCGCCCGACGGCAAAATCCTGGCTTCGGGCAGTTTCGACGGCAGCGTGCGGCTGTGGGATGTAGCCAGCGGCGCGCAGCGCAGCGAGCTGCGGGCGCACGGGCTGCGCGTGCTCTCGCTGGCATTTAGCCCCGACGGCGCCCACCTCGCCTCGACCAGCGACCAGGGCGGCCAGCTTATTCTGTGGAACGTCGCCAGCGGTGAAGCCGAGCGCAGCCTGCAGGTCGGCCAGGCCTGATCACCGCGCTGCACTTCTCGCCCGACAGCACCATCCTCGGGGCGGTGGGCTATAACGGCAACACGCGCCTGCACCTGCTCAAGCAAAACAGCTTTCGCACGCTGGCCGGCTCGGCCCAGGCGCTCAACTCGCTGGCCTTTCTCTCGAACACGCGCGCCGCCTCGATCTCGGATGAGGGCGATGTGGCGCTGCTCGATCTGAGCGCTGGCAATGGCGAAATCTTGCAGGGCATGCAGGGCAAGGCGCTCAATCTTGCCGCCTCGGCCGATGGCAAGCTGCTGGTGGCTGGCAGCGACACTGGCGCGATCACGCGCTGGGATGGCGCGACCGGCAAGCCCCTGCCCGCACTTTCGGGCGGCCAGCTCCCGCTGGTGTATGGGCTTGCGGTTTCGTCCGACGGCGCGCTGATCGCCGCCGCTGGCCCGGCCCGCGACCCGCGCATCGAGATCTGGGATGCCGCCGGCGGCAAGCTGCTGCACACGATTGGCGATAGCAGCGTGCCAATTGCCGCGCTGACCTTTCAGCCGCGCGGCAACCTGCTCGGCATCGCAACCATCGATGGCAAGCTCCAGCTGTGGGATGCCAAGGCCGGCACGCTGGCCGAAACCATTAGCGCCCCCGCCGAACAGGGCCGCTTCTCCACGCTGGCGTTCAGCCCCGACGGCACGCTGCTGATCACTGGCGCGCCCACCGGCGATATTACCTTCTGGGATGCCCGTAATGCCAGGCGCGTGGCCGCCCTGCCCGCGCTCGACCGCAACCGCAGCGGCGTCTTCACCGCCACCTTCAGTGCCGATGGGGCGCAGCTCGCGCTTGGCCTGGGCGACCAGAGCGTGCGCGTGCTTGAGCTTCCTGCCGGCCGCTAAGCTGCTTTGTAGAACGGATCGCTTGCTGGGCGATCCGTTTTGTTTTACCTTGCGTAGGAACAAATAGTGCCGCGCAGATACAATCTGCTTGTGTTGTATAGAGAGAAGTATGCCAAAAACTGTGATTGTCGGCGGTGGGCTGGCCGGCCTGGCCACCGCTGTGAAGCTTCTGGATGCAGGAATCGATGTCGAGCTGATCGAAAAGCGCGATGTGCTCGGCGGCAAAACCTCATCCTGGGAAGATGCCGATGGCGACCATATCGAAAGCGGTCTGCACTGCTATTTCCGCTGCTACAAAGAGCTGCTGCCCTTTTTCAGCCACGTCGGCGTCTACGACAATATTCGCTGGAAAGAACACACTTTCCTGATCGCGCGCCCCGGCGGCAACCACGCGCGGCTGCACTTCCCCGCCGTTCCCGCGCCGCTGAATGGCATGCTCGCCTTCACCAACAACGACCTGTTCACGCCCTGGGAAAAGATCAGCAATCTGTTCGGCCTGGCCACCACCTGGATCGGCACGCTCGACTACATCAAAACGCTCGACCATATGAGCTTTCGCGAGTGGCGGGTGCGCCACCGCATTGCCGAGGGCGTCGAGCGCAAGCTGTGGAATGC
>LJCR01001533.1 GCA_001399705.1 Kouleothrix aurantiaca | reverse complement strand
GGCGCATGCGTGGCCTGGCTGCGATTATTGTGATCGTCGGGCTGATCTTTGGTCTGACGGTGCCGGGCACGCCAATAATTTACCTCATCCCGGCGGCGATTCCCTTTGGCCCGGCGCTGCCCGTCACCGAAGAAGGGCTGTACCTCGGTCTGGTGTCGGTGCTGCGCATTTTCGTCTTCTCGATGCCGCTGGTCATCGCGGTCATGACGACCAACAACTCCGACCTGATTCGCGGGCTGATGTTTTTTCGCCTGCCGCTCGACTACGCGCTCATGATTGTGCTGGCGCTGAATTTCGTGCCAATCGTGCTGGCCGAGTTCGGGCGCATTGCCGACGCGCAAAAGGCGCGGGCGCACGCGCTGATCGAGCGCGGCCTGATCGGCAAGGCGCGTGGCTTGGTGCCGATCTTCGTCCCGCTCACGCTCAACGCCGTCGACCGGGCCGACACGGTGGGCAAGGTGCTGGAAATTCGTGGCTTTGCGCGCCGCCGCTTCCGCGCCGATTTCGAGCCGCTGAGCGCGGGGAGCTGGCTGCTGCTGGTCGTCGCCGCGATGCTGCTGCTGGTGGCGCTCGCGTCGGCGCTGCTCGGGCGGGATTTGTTAGCTGTGGTATAGCGGGGGCCGTTTTGCCACGAAGGCACGAAGACACGAGGGTTTGGGAAACGAAAAGCTTGTTTGATCCATAGATTACGCAGATATAGTGTTTTATCAACCTAATCTGTGAAATCTGCGTAATCTGTGGATTTATTTCTTCTACTCTACTGTTAAGCGCAGGGTTTTGATCTCGAACGGGCGGAACTGCAGCGCCACGCCGTTTTCGCTCACGTCGAGCGCGGCTTGCGCTTCTTCCAGCAGCGTGGCCTCGGCGGCGGCGCGCAGTGGCGGGCCAAACTGCACGCGCGCGCTCGCGCCGCGCCCCTCGGCCTCGTACAGCCGCACAACGAGGTCGCCGCCGTCCTCAGCGCGCTTGACCGCCTCGACAATCACATTTGGCGCGTCAACCGTGAGCAGCGAGGCGCTGGCGGGCAGACTGCCGCCCTGCGCGCCCGCCGGGATTGCCAGCAGCGGCGCGTTGAGCGCGTAGGCGGCCTGAATCACCCCGCCCGCAATATGGTCACCGGCGTGCGGGAACAGCGCGTAGGTGAACTGGTGGTCGCACTGGTCGGTGATGCGGTCGTCGGGCTCGCCGGGCGCGGGCTCGCCGGCAACGACCGAGCCAGGGTGGGGCACGCTGCGCAGCAGGTTCAGGTCGAGCGTGTGGCCCTTGACTTTGTGGCCGTACTTCGAGTCGTTCAGCAGCGCCACGCCATAATCGCCCTCGCCCAGGTCGACCCAGCGCTGCGCGCAAACCTCGAAGCGCGCCCAGTCCCAGCTGGTGTTGCGGTGCGTCGGGCGCTCGACCGCGCCAAACTGAATTTCGCAGGTGGCGCGTGTGGCGTTGATGTCGAGCGGGAACAGGGCGCGCAGGAGCATCTGGCGCTCGTGCCAATCGACCTCGGTCACAAAATCGATGCGCCGGGAGTCGCGCCACATGCGGATGTGCTGCGTGATTGTGCTCGCGCCCAGCCGCCGCGTGATGCTGATTGCGCCACGCAGCGGGCCTTCTTCGCTCACCCGCCAGTCGGTGATCTCGCGCACAGCGTAGGGTTTTTCTTCGTAGAAAATGTCGATGTCCCAGGCGTCCACTTCATTGGCCGGTCTTCGTAGGCGACAAGCTGGTTGGC
>LJCR01001532.1 GCA_001399705.1 Kouleothrix aurantiaca | reverse complement strand
TTGCAGGCGCGCGCGATTGCAGCGCTGGCCCGCAAACTCATGCCAGAAACGGCCGAATAATGGACGCGCAGCTTGAACGAAAACTGATCGAGTGCCTGACGCTGATCGACGAGGGTGAGCCGATCGAGCGCATTCTGGCGCGCTTCCCCGAAGACGCTGCGCGGCTGCGCCCCATGCTCGAAACCGTTGGCCTGCTCCAGCGCCTGCCCGCCGAGCCCGATCTGCGCAAGCTGGCGCTGGGCGAGCTGCCCGGCGAGCTGCGGGGCCGCGCCGCGCTGCTGCGCATCGGCAAACAGCAGCGCCGTCGGCGTGTCGGCCAGCTCGATCACCGCCTTGACCTCGCCGCTGCGCTTGGCCAGCGGGCCGCTCCAGCCGCGCGCCGCAAGCCGCGCCATGTCGGGGTCGCGCGAGGTGGGTGGCGGCGGGCTTGCCGCTGCAGAGAAGGGGAGCGCCAGAAAGACCAGAGATAGCAGGGGGACGCGCAGGGGGGCTAGGAAGTGCATGGTCGGTTCTCGCTTTCTTGCTACATAGCCGTTGCGGACGATTTCGGTGGAGCCGTTCTTATCAGGCGCGCATACGCAATGCCCGATCCGTAGCAGGATCTGTATCCACCTAGCGGGACATCTTCATCTTACGTGAATCGTGCAAAAAAAACAATCCTGAAATTGCGTGCAATAAGATCGCTACTACCCAACGTGGATCAACTGTAAACCGCAGGAAAGGCATATCAATAGCGAATACACTTTTCAACGGCGTTGTTTAGATGTTAGGAAATTCGCTCATCAGGGAGAAGCGTCACGCCGGCGGCGAGAATGCGCGCTGCGCGCCGCTGCGCCCGGGCGCTATGCTATAATGCCCTGAGACACCTGTTCGAATGGAGAAAGAAGCTATGGCGGGGGATTTGCTCGATAGCCTGAACGCGGCGCAGCAGCAGGCCGTGCAGAAGCTCGACGGCCCGGTGCTGGTGCTGGCCGGCCCTGGCTCGGGCAAAACACGCGTACTCACGCATCGCATTGCCTACATGATCGGGCCGGCTGGCGTCGATCCTTTTCATATTCTGGCGGTCACCTTCACCAACAAAGCCGCGCGCGAAATGAAAGAGCGCCTCGACAACCTGCTTGGCGCGGGCCGGGCGGCGGCGCTGACGGTTGGCACCTTTCACAGCCTCTGCGCGCGCTTTCTGCGCCGCGATATTGTGCACCTCGGCCGCGAGCGCGACTTTGCGATCTACGACTCCGACGACCAGCAGCGCCTGATGAAGCGCGTGCTGAAAGACGAAAACCTCGACGAGAAGAAATACCCGCCGCGCGCCATCCACGCCGCGATCTCGCGCGCCAAAAACGAGTTCATCGACCCGGATGAGTATGGCCGCCTGGGCCGCACCTACTACGACGAAGTCGTGACGCGCTGCTACAAGCGCTACCAGCAGCTGCTGCGCGATTCCAACGCGCTCGACTTCGACGACCTGCTGGTCGAGACGGTGCGCCTGTTCGAGCAGCATCCCCAGGTGCTGGAAAGATACCAGGATCGCTACCTCTATATGCTGGCCGACGAATACCAGGACACCAACCGCGTGCAGTACCTGCTGCTGAAATTGCTGGCCAGCAAGCGCCGCAACCTGTTTGTGGTGGGCGACGAAGACCAGAGTGTATATGCGTTTCGCGGCGCCGATATCCGCAACATTCGCTACTTCGAGAACGACTACCCCGACGCGCAGGTGGCG
>LJCR01001531.1 GCA_001399705.1 Kouleothrix aurantiaca | reverse complement strand
GTGCTGGCCGGGCTTCCGCCACAGGCAGCCAGCAGCGCGACCAGCAGGCTGGTCATCAGCAGCATGCTGATTGTGCGCAGGGTGTGGATTCTGTTCAACGTGGGAACTCCTCTCATCCAAAAAGACTCACCGAAATAAGACAGCAGCCGGCAGGCAAAACGCGCACGTGAATGCGCAGCTTTCGCGCTGCCGGCGTCTGGCTTCACAATTTAGCCCTTCAGCGCGCCAGCCGTCAGGCCGCGCACCAATTGGCGCTGCCCAAGGATCAGCAGGATCAGGGTCGGCAGCATCACAATAATCGTGCTGGCCATCTGAAGGTTATAGACCGTCACCTCCGACGAGCGAAACGCCGTGATGCCGATCTGCGTGGTTCGCCAGGCCGGGTTATCAACCACCAGCAGCGGCCAGTAGTATTGGTTCCAGGTATTCAGGAAGGTATACACCGCCAGCGTCGCCAGCGCCGGGCGCGAAAGCGGCAGCAGGATCGACCACAGGTAGCGACCGTGGCCGCAGCCGTCGAGCACCGCCGCCTCGTACAGGTCGCGCGGGAGCACCAGAAAGTACTGGCGCAGCAGGAAAATGCCAAAGCCGCCCGCCAGAAATGGCGCGATCAAGCCCTGGTAGCTGTCTTTCCAACCCAGCCGCGTCACCGTCAGGTAGTTCGGGATGATCGTCGACTCCCACGGGATCATAATCGTGCCGAGGAAAAAGAAGAAAAACAGCGTCTTGCCCGGGAGATTCATATTCGTCAGCGCATAGGCCGCCAGCGACGACGTAACCAGTTGGCCCAGCGTCACCACCAGCGAAACCACAAACGAGTTGACGATCCAGCGGGTCAGCAGCGGCTCTGCGCGAAATACATCGGCAAAGGCGCTCCAGTCGAGGTTGCTGAAATCGGGCAGCAGGCGCGGCGCAAGCGTTTGGCCCTGCAACGAAAGCGAAAGCGCAAACAAGAGCGGCAGCAGCACCAGCACCGCCACCACTGCCAGCGCAAGGTAGAGCAGCAGCGTTTGCAGTACCTCAGCCGGGCGCATGCGCGGCTCGCCGATCTCACGCAATTCCTGTGTGTTTGAAATACTCATTGGTAGTGTACCCGCCTATCGAGCAAGCGATACTGAATAAAGGTCAGAATGAGCAGGATCAGGAACAGCACCACCGACATCGCCGAGGCGAAGCCGTAGCGATTATCTTTCCAGAACGACGTGAAGATCGCGAACACAAACACATCCGTCGCGCTCGAAGGCCCTTCGTTGCCAATCAGCACATTGAACTGCGTAAATGCCTGAAAGCTCTGGATCGTCGTAATGAGCACAAGAAAGAGCAGGGTTGGGCTGAGCAGCGGCAGCGTAATGTAGCGGAACGACTTCCAGCGGCTCGCGCCGTCGATCAGCGCGCTTTCGTAAATATCCTGCGGGATGGCCTGAATGCCCGAGAGCGTCACAATGAAATTAAAGCCCAGCGACGTCCATATTGTTGTAAACGCCACCGCCAGCAAAGCCGTGCGCGCGTCCTGCAGCAGCGAGTCGGTATTAAGATGCAAGAGCGTGATCAGCCACTGGGTGGCGCGGGTTGTGGGGCTGTAGATCAGCGACCAGATCACGCTGGCGCTGGCGACCGAGATTGCGATGCTGCTGGTGAAGATGGTGCGGAAAAAGCCGATGCCTTTGACATTCACCGTGGCCAGCAGCGCCAGCGCCAGCGCGCACACAATCCCCAGCGGCACCA
>LJCR01001530.1 GCA_001399705.1 Kouleothrix aurantiaca | reverse complement strand
GCGTAGCCGATCGCGCGCCGCAGCGTGTGCGGCCGCATTTCTTCCTTCGTCAGGTAATCCTGCGCGCCGGCGTCGATACATACAAGTGCCAGTTGCTCGTCGTTCGTGCCTGTCAGCACCACGATCGGAGTATTATTTGCGGCGGCCCGTATCGCTTTCACCGAGCCAGAGCCAGTGCTATCGGGAAGGATGAGATCGAGCAAAATAACATCGACATGCGTGGTTTTGAGCTGATCCAGGGCTTTGGCAATCGACGCAGCCCTGAGAATGTTGTACTGTTTCGTCGCTGGGTCGGCAAGCATCTCAGCGACAAGCTCTGCGTCAGAAGAGCTGTCCTCCACCAGCAGAAGAAGATACGTACGCAGTTCTAACTCCATTGATTCGCCTCTTATGCGGAACTGGACCCGTCGCTTGGTGGCAGCTTGGCGATCGTGAACCAAAACTGCTCAATGGCTTTAACAATCGCCTGAAACGCCTGAAGATCGAGCGGCTTGGTAACGTAGCAGTTGGCTCCTAAGTCGTAGCTGCGCGCAATGTCGCTCTCGGCATCCGACGAGGTGAGCACCACTACCGGAATGCGCCTGATATCGGCGTTCTGTTTGATTTCGGCGAGTACCTGGCGGCCATCTTTGCGCGGCAGGTTGAGATCGAGCACAATCAGGTCGGGGCGCACGGCGCTTGCATAGCGCCCGCGCTGGAACAAAAATTCGAGTGCTTCAACACCATCGGACACGACAAACAGCTGCAAAGACAGCTTGTTGACTTCAAGCGTTGCGCGGGCCAGGTCGGCATCGGCCGGGTTATCCTCAATGAGCAGGATGGTTGTAGGCCGTAATATCATCGTTCATTCTCTTGTGCCCCTGGCAACGTAAAGTGAAATGTTGCGCCGTGCCCGGCTTCTGACTCAAACCAGATTTTGCCACCATGCCGCTCGACGATCTTTTTCGCGATCGCCAGCCCAATGCCGCTGCCGGGGTAGGTGGCGCGCTCGTGCAGCCGCTGGAATATCTGAAAGATCCGCTGCGCATACTCGCTGTCGATGCCAATCCCATTATCGGCGACGCTAAACTGCCACATGCCACCGCCAAGCTGGTGCGCGGCGACGGTGATCCTGGGCGCGTCGTTCCCGCGGAATTTGATAGCATTGCTGATCAGGTTTTGAAACAGCTGCCCGATCTGAATGGGGTCGGCCGGGACAACAGGCAAGTGACCGAAGGCGATCTGCGCATCGGTTTCGCGAATTTTGAGTGCGATGCTGCTCAGCACGCGCTTGAGTATAAACTCCGTGTCGGTCGGCTCGAATGGCTTGCCCTGCGTGCCGATGCGCGAGTAGCTGAGCAGGTCGTTGACGAGCAACTGCATGCGTCGCGCGCCGTCGACAGCGTAATTAATAAACTTATCGGCACGCGCGTCGAGCTGGCCAGCATAACGCTCGCGCAGCAGCTCGGTGTAGCTGGCAACCATGCGCAGCGGCTCCTGCAGATCGTGCGAGGCGATATAGGCAAACTGCTCAAGGTCGGCGTTCGAACGCTGCAATTCTTGCGTTTGGGCGCGCAGTGCCATCTCGATGCGCTTGCGCTCGGTGATGTCGCGGTTCACGAGCACCAGGCCAATCAGCTTGCCCGAGGCGTCTTTGAGCTGCGCAACCGAGCTCAGAACGTTCAGCGGCGCGCCATTGTTGCGATAGTGAACGACTTCGCCCTTCCAAGAACCCTTCTGCTCCAGC
>LJCR01000153.1 GCA_001399705.1 Kouleothrix aurantiaca | reverse complement strand
GCCGGCTGGGCCGGCCAGACCGCCGCGCTCGCGCATATGATTTACGCCGGAGCTTCAGAGAACATCGGCAGTGACGGGAAGGGCATCGCGGAGCTGGCCGCCGGGATTCTCCAGCACGTCGACGGGTGTGGCGAGCTGGATTCGTGAACCCGCCTGCTGGCCGCGGCGCTGGCCGACGAGGCCGAGCAGGGGGACTGAAATGACCGACCTGTGCTGGAACGAGCTGAAGGTGATTGGCCGCGCGACCGATCTCGACGCCCTGCTCGGCAAGATACGACGCGGGCCTGACGGCTTCGGCGATACGCAGCTTTTGCTGCTGGAGTCGCTCGCGCCGTGCCAGGCGCTGTCTGTCGTGCTGACCGAGGCAGAAGAGGCCGCCGGGATGGTGCCGCAGCCTGCGCACCCATCGATCGAGGCGCAGATTGGGCGGTGGGGCGTCAAGTGGGGCGACATGGGTACAGAACTCCAGCGCCGGACCTCGCGGAGCCTGACCTTTGGCTTCACCACGCTGTGGGGGCCGCCGCTCGCGGGTATCGACGTCATCGCACGCGATTATCCGCATATGCGGTTCCGCCTGTCCGCGCGCGGGCCCGACGGCGAGCGCATACGCGCGACCTGGGAAGCTGGCGAGCGCGTGGAAGGCCAGACGCCGGAGATTATGCTGGGCGTGACGGCCGAGCGCCTTGTTCTTGACCTGCTGGCCAGCGGCGATCTGCTCGCTGTGCTTGAGGATCTGCGCGGGCGGCAGGCCGCTCACGCTCTGAGTACGGCTCAACCAACAGTTCAGCGCCTGGCAGTATGACGACCGGCACAGGCCGGTTCTAGACGACGAGGAACGACAATGAAGCCACGTCAGGAACCCAGGGCTGAAGTTCCTGGGCTTGTGTGGCAAGCGAAAGCCAATCGCGAACCCGCAACGTAAGTCCCGACTAGCCGCGCTCCGCTTCGGTGGAGGGGATACCAAGCTGAACCGACTGCCCGTGGCAGGGCGAGCGATGTGATAGGCACCTCCCTCACCAATCACCTCTCGGTCGGTCAGCGGCGAAGGGATCAGTTGTTCAGTCGGTAGCGACGTAAAACACTTGGAGACCAGTATGCAACCATATGTCCCGGTGATCAGTGCCAGTGGCAAGCGGCTGATGCCGACCACCAATCGTACCGCCGACCGCCTTGTCGCCAAAGGCCGGGCTGTCAGGCGGTTCGATCGCGGGCTCTTTTTCATCCAGTTGACGGACCGGGTCGATGGCTACACTCAGCCGATTGCTCTTGGGATTGATCCTGGCAGCAGGAAGGAGGCCGTAACAGTTCAGTCAGCACAACACACCTTCCTGAACGTTCAGGCTGATGCTGTCACCTGGGTCAAGCAGCATGTCGAAACCAGACGGAACATGCGCCGGGTCAGGCGCTACCGCAAGACGCCGTGCCGGGCCAATCGTAAGAACCGGGCACGTGGGAGTATCCCCCCGTCTACAAAGGCCCGATGGGGCCTAAAAGTGCGGATCGTGCGCTGGCTGGCCCGCTACTACCCAATCACAATCATCGTGATTGAGGATGTGGCGGCGGTAACGCTGAAGGGCAGACGGCGCTGGAACCAATCGTTCAGCCCGCTCGAAGTCGGGAAAGCATGGTGCTACGACGCGTTGGAGCAGATCGCGCCTGTGCTGCCGATTCCTGGCCCTCAGACGAAGGCGCTGCGCGAGCAGGCTGGGCTGAAGAAGTCTCGCAACAAGCTCTCTGATGCCTGGGATGTGCATTGCGTCGATAGTTTTGTGTTGGCAAGCTACGCAGTGGGCGGGCCATCCAAGCCCTCCCACACGCACATGCTCTATCTGATCCCGCTGCGCTTCCACCGCCGGCAACTGCATCGCTTCCAGCCAGAGAAGGGAGGCATCCGCAAGCCGTATGGCGGTACGATTAGTATGGGTATGAAACGCGGATCGTGGGTACAGCATCCGAAGTATGGCCTAACCTACATCGGTGGAACATTGAACGGACGAATCAGTCTGCACGATATGCAGACAGGCAAACGACTCACACAGAATGTAAAGGTGGAAGACTGCCAGTTCTTATGTACCGCATCTTGGCGGATACGGGCTAAAGCTGGCTCAAGCATGGCGCTCCTCCCACGGGTCAAGCTCGTGGGTTGCCGCGCCTGAAGGCAAGCATCCATGAAGCCACATGAGGTAATTAGCGCCTGGAAGGGCGACAAGCAGTTCGGCGAGATGGCGCGGCGGGCGGCCGCGCTGAAGAAGGCCGGCCAGAGCGCCGAGCAGATCGTCGCGGCGATCACCGCGGAATTCGGCCCGCCGCCGCAGCTCGCAACGCTGCGAGATGCGCCGCGGCCGTTCCGTGTCTACGGCGAGATCGGCGCTGACATCGAGCCGGGCGCTGTCGCGCAGCTTGAGCTGGCGATGCGCCTGCCGGTCGCCGAGCGCGGGGCGCTTGCCCCCGACGCGCATGTTGGCTACGCGCTGCCGATCGGGGGCATTGTAGCGCTCTCCAATGCGATTTCGCCCATGTTCGTCGGGGTAGATATTGGGTGCCGGATGGCGGCCAGCGTGTTCGACTGCGCACCGGAGGAATTTCTTCGCCATCGTGGGCCGCTGTTCGCGGACCTCAAGGCGGTCACCACCTTCGGGGCCGGCGCGGAGCGCAAGATCCGCGCCGACCACGCAGTGCTGGAGGACGAACGCTGGAGTCTGACCAACCAGTCGCGCGGGTTGCGGGCAAAAGCCGCCGCCCAGCTTGGCACCAGCGGTGCCGGGAATCACTTCGCCGAGCTGGTGGTGGGCGAGCGCATCGGCGACGATCCGACCGTCCCGGAACGCTTCTGCGCGCTGCTGACCCACAGCGGCAGCCGCGGCGTCGGGTACGCGATCGCGAACTACTACGCGCGCCTGGCGGCCCAGGAGACCGCGCGCCGCGCCAAGGTGCCGAAGCAGTACGAGTGGCTGGACCTCGACAGCGAGGCCGGCGCCGAATATTTCGCCCTGATGGAACTGGCCGGAGCGTTTGCGAAGGCCAACCATGACACCATCCACGCCGCCTTCGCGCGGCGCAGCGGCTTGACGCCCGCGCGGCATATCGAGAACTTCCATAACTTCGCCTGGGTCGAGGACGGCCTGGTGGTCCACCGCAAAGGCGCGACGCCGGCCGGCAAAGGCGTGCTGGGCATCATCCCGGGCTCGATGGCGACGAACTCGTACATCGTGGCCGGCAACGGGAACCCGGAGTCGCTTCAGAGCGCGTCGCATGGCGCCGGGAGGCGCTTCAGCCGGACCGAGGCTCGTAACACCATCAGCATGGCCGATGTCCGGCGGTTGCTTGCCGAGCGCGACGTCCTGGCCGAGGGCGTTGCGGTCGACGAGGCGCCGCAAGCCTACAAGGATGTGGAGCGCGTGATCGAGCTACAGGTCGCAGCCAGCCTGATCACGCCGATCGCCCGGATGCGCCCAGTCGCGGTCATCATGGCCGGCGAAAAAGGCGAGGATTAGTCAAAAGCGCCGGGGGCGCACACGCGCCCCTGGCACCGAGAACAATGCACTACAACAACGCACAAGGAGCTTCTGTGAATCTCACTCGATCGCTACTTCCGTTCACTTTCGCGCTGATCGCACTTTTCGCGCTGGCAGCGTGCGGGCCAGCCGCCACGCAGGCGGCCATGCCGGCCGCGGCGGCCCCGCTGACGCTGGTCTGCCCCGAGCAGTCGCAGGCGTTTGTGACCGCGCTCGACCAGCACGTAACCACGTGGGGCCAGGCCGCCGACAGCCTGCTGGACGGCCAGGACTTTCAGTCGGCCATTCCCGTGCTGCGCCAATCGAGCCAGGATCTGCCGGCGCTGATCGAGCGCCTGCGCGGCATCCAGGAGGAGGTTCGGCGCATGACGCGCCCGCCTGCGCCGAGCCAGTGCGTGCCGCCGTGTTGGGGGCGATGGACAGCACGATCTAGGTATTTCACGACATTGAAACCCGTCAGAGTGAGGTCGCGGTGCAGCAGAGCTACGAGCTGGCCGGGCAGGCGTGGGACAACTTCAGTACGCTGTTCGCGAGGCTAAAGCAGCAGAAGCCGTTGCGGCAGATCTGAGGGCTGCCTCACAGTCGCGCTGCCGCCCGATCTAACTTGGCATAATATTATCATTCTGGTATAAGTAACACAAGGGGCATACACGCCCCGTTGCAGCGAAAGAGGTTCGCCGATGGCTCCGCACATTCTGTTTTATGAGAGCATGCTCCAGCCGCGCCAGGTCGACGAGGATTACGCCACGGAGGCTGCGGCCGCCCGCGCGGCGGGCATGGACGTCCATCTGCTGGACTGGGGTGCGCTGGTCGCTGGCGATGTCGGCCGCGCGGTTCGCCGCGTGCCCGAGCGCACCGATCCCGCGCTGGCGATACTGCGCGGCCCAATGCTCAGGCTCGAAACCTACACGCTGATCTACGCGGCTCTGCTTGTCCGCGGCGTGCGGCTGATTGCCGATCCGGCCGCCTACGAGCACACGCACCACCTGCCCGCCAGCCTGGATCTGATCGCCGATATGACGCCGCGGACGGTGGTTCACCCGCTCTCCGAGGGCGCAACGCTGTCGGAGGATCGCCTGGCCGAGCTGCTCCAGCCGTTTGGCAGTGGGCCAATCATCGTCAAGGACTACGTGAAATCGCGCAAACACGCAGGGCTTACGCATTATAAATCGAGCACAAAGTAATTAGATTACGACAAGAAAGGATAATACGCTGTAATACCCTCTTCTGTTCTGTAAGTGACGTCATCTGTGCTCCAACGCTCGTGATCGTCTGGCAGTTCGGTGTTTCCGCTCGCGTGGTAGAATACCTGCTCTGAGCGTACACTGATAATGAGAAATGGAGCCTATCACTGATGCAACACGCGACAACGTTGAGTGCTCATTTTGACACCCTCCCAGATCCGCGCATCGACCGCTGCAAACACCACAAGCTGATTGATATTGTCACTATCGCAATTTGTGCGGTCATCAGCAATGCCGACGGGTGGACTGATATCGCCGCATACGGACGCGCGAAACACGCCTTTCTCCAGCAGTTCCTCGACCTTCCCAATGGCATCCCCTCCCATGACACCTTCGGTCGAGTCTTTACCCACCTTGACCCGCGTGCGTTTCAGTCTGCCTTTCTCGCCTGGGTCGATGCGATCCGCCTGAAGCTTCCAGGTGATGTGGTGGCCATTGATGGCAAGACCGAGCGGCGTACTCACGACCGTGCGATTGATTTGTCGCCCTTGCATATCGTCAGTGCCTGGTCGACCGCCAATCGTCTGGTGCTTGGTCAAGTGCGTGTCGATACCAAATCGAACGAGATCACCGCCATTCCTGTTCTGCTCGATTTACTTGACCTCGAAGATTGCATTGTTACAATTGACGCCATGGGTTGTCAGGTGGCGATTGCCGAGCAGATTGTCGCCCAAGGTGCCGACTATGTGTTGGCCTGCAAAGGCAATCAAGGCCATTTGGCAGAGGATGTCGCGTGTCTCTTTCGGCAGGTAGAGGAAGCGGAGCTCGATCCTACACGCTTCGACTATTGTCAGACGATCTGCGAAGCGCATGGGCGTCGGGAAGTGCGCGAGTACTGGAGTACTGACGATCTTGCCCCGATCCGCGATCGTGGGCGCTGGAGCCAGTTGCGCTCGGTGGCGATGGTGCGCTCCGAGCGCACCAGCAATGGGTGTACCAGCGTCGAGACACGCCAGTATATCTCGAGCTTGCCGAGTGGTGCCGAGCGCGTGGCCTATGCTATTCGAAATCACTGGGGCATTGAGAATCCGGTTCATTGGGTGCTCGATGTGGTGTTTGCTGCAGATGAAAGCCGCGTGCGTATCGGGCATTCAGCCCATAATCTGGCAATCATTCGTCATCTGGTGCTCAATCTACTCCGACAAGAAACATCACTGAAAACCAGCCTCCGTCAAAAGCGGTTGCTGACATGAGCCCTTAAAACTGTCAAGTCCCGGTGAGAGGATCTGCCTGGTTTTGTTGCGCTTCACTCCACGCAGCGCGAAATGCGTGTGGTGTGAGATAGCCAAGACTGCTATGCGGTCGTTCGCTG
>LJCR01001529.1 GCA_001399705.1 Kouleothrix aurantiaca | reverse complement strand
CCCATGCGCGATGGCACGCAGCTCGCCGCCGACGTATACCGCCCCGCCGCGCCCGGCCGCTTCCCAGCGATCCTGCTGCGCACGCCCTACCTGAAGAATGGCGACAATGCGCTGGCGCTTGGCCGCTACTTCGCGCAGCGCGGCTACGCGCTGGTGTGGCAGGATGTGCGCGGGCGCGGCGATTCCGACGGCGCGTTTGTGCCCTACCGCAACGAAGGGCGTGACGGCTACGACACGATCGAGTGGTGCGCGGCGCAGCCCTGGAGCGACGGCAATGTCGGCACCATGGGCGGCTCGTACCTTGGGCGCATTCAGTGGCTGGCCGCGCTGCAGCACCCGCCGCATCTGCGCGCGATGTTTATTGCCGTCTGCCCATCCGACCCGTTTGTGGAAATGCCCTGTGGCACGCACGGCCTGCAGCACCTGTGCTGGCTGCATATGACCAGCGGGCGCACCATGCAGAACACGGGCGCTGTGAACTGGGACGCGGTGTACGAGCACCTGCCGCTGCTGACGATGGACGAGCAGGTTGGGCGGGCGATGCCGCAGTGGCGCGAAGAGCTGGGCCACGAGCTGCGCGACGAGTTTTGGGAAGCGATCTGCTACCAGAACAAATTCGACCAGATCGACCTGCCGATCCTGCACATCTCGGGCTGGTACGACGACGAGCAGATTGGCACGCCGCTGAATTTCGCGGGAATGGTCGCACACGGCGCCACGCCAGCCGCGCGCGCCAGCCAGCGCCTGCTGATGGGGCCGTGGGGCCACCGCATCGCCGGCGTCACCAGCATGGGCGAGGTGGATTTTGGCCCGCAGTCGCTGCTGAATCTGGAAGGCACGCAGCTGCGCTGGTTCGACCACTGGCTGAAGGGCATGGACAATGGCGTGGCTGAAGAACAGCCGGTGCGCCTGTTCCTGATGGGCGCGAACGAGTGGCACGACGAGGCCGCCTGGCCGCCGGCCGCCGCGCAGGAAACGCGCCTCTACCTGAGCAGCGGCGGTAGCGCCAACAGCCGCTTTGGCGACGGCGCGCTGGTGGCCGCCCCGCCCGATGCCGCCGCGCCCGACCGCTACCGCTACGACCCGGCGCGGCCTTTTCCCTTCCTGACCGAGCCAACCTCCTCGCAGATCGGCGGTGCCGATGACTACGCCGCCGTGCAGCGCCGCGACGACGTGCTGGTCTATGTTACGCCGCCGCTTGACGCCGATGTCGAGGTTGTTGGGCCGATCAGCGTCGAGCTGTACGCTGCCTCGTCCGCGCCCGACACCGACTTCATGGCGATGCTGCTGGATGTGCACCCGAGCGGCTTTGTGCAGCGCCTGTGCGACGGCATGGTGCGCGCGCGCTACCGCGACGGCTTTGCCAGCGCCAGCCCGATTGTGCCGGGCGAGGTTTACCGCTACACGATCGACTGCTGGAACACCGCGCAACTGTTCCGCCAGGGCCACCGCATCGCCGTGCAGATCACATCCAGCGCCTTCCCGAAGTACGATCGCAACCTGAACACGGGCGAGTCGCTGGCCACCGGCACGCGCATGGCCGTCGCCGAGCAAACGATCTTCCACGACGCCGCGCACCCGTCGTGCGTGGTGCTGCCGATCATTCCGCAGCAGGCGTGAGCGGGTGACGGGGTGAAGGGGTGACAGGGTGACAGGTAAGCGTCCTGAGTAGCGGCGTAGCCGCGTATCGAAGGGCGCTGTGGCTTGAATTTACGTACTACGCTATC
>LJCR01001527.1 GCA_001399705.1 Kouleothrix aurantiaca | reverse complement strand
GGTCGATTATTTCCGCGAAGACGGGCGGATTATGATAGCGACCGAGGCCGGGGCCGAGGGTATCAATCTGCAATTCTGCTCGCTGGTGGTGAATTACGACCTGCCCTGGAACCCGCAGCGCATCGAGCAGCGCATTGGCCGCTGCCACCGCTATGGCCAGAAGCACGATGTGGTGGTGGTGAATTTTCTGAACCGCAAGAACGCCGCCGACCAGCGCGTGTTCGAGCTGCTGTCCGAAAAGTTCAGGCTGTTTGAGGGTGTGTTTGGCACCAGCGACGAGGTACTGGGCGCGATTGAGTCGGGTGTTGATTTCGAGAAGCGCATTGCCGGCATTTATCAGCGCTGCCGCCGGCCCGACGAGATTGCGCAGGCGTTTGATCAGCTTCAGCGCGAGCTGAGCAGCGAGATCAATGCGTCAATGACGCGCACGCGCCAGCAGCTGCTGGAAAACTTCGACGACGAGGTGCGCGAAAAGCTGCGGGTGCGTAATGAAGATGCTCACCGCTTCCTGACGCTGTACGAGCGCGGGCTGATGAAGCTCACGCGCTATGAGTTGGCCCCGTTTGCCACCTTCATCAACGATAGCAGCTTCCGCCTGGAGCGCGCGCCTTTCCCGACCCAGGTGCGCGAGATTCCACTCGGCCTGTACGAGCTGCCGCGCCGCAGCGGCGATGCCCACCTGTACCGCAGCAACCACCCGCTGGCCGAGGCGCTGATTGCGCAGGCCAGGCAGCGCACACTGCCGCCCGCCGAGATCTGTTTCGATTACCAGCAGCACGGCGGCAAGATTTCGCTGCTTGCCCCGCTGGTGGGCGCGAGCGGCTGGCTGGCGGTGTCGCAGCTGAGTATCGAAACCCTCGACCAGGGCGAGGATCATTTGATTGCGGCGGCGGTGCTGGATGATGGCCGCGCCCTGAATGACGAGGTTGCCGCGCGTTTGATGCTGATCGATAGTGCGACGGTGACGCACACGCCGCTGGCGGCAGCCGCCCAGCCACTCGCCGCGCTGGAACAGCTGACCGCGCAGCGCCAGCACGCGATCCAGCAAACAATCGCCGAGCGCAATGCGCGCTTCTTCGAGGCCGAGGCCGAAAAGCTGGATGGCTGGGCCGATGATTTGAAAAGCGGGCTGGAGCGCGAGATCAAAGACCTCGACCGCCAGATCAAGGAGGCGCGCCGCGCGGCGACGGTGGCGCTCACGCTGGAAGAGAAGCTGACCGGCCAGAAGCAGGTCAAGGCGCTGGAGATGCAGCGCAACCAGAAGCGCCGCTCGCTCTTCGATGCCCAGGACGATGTGGATCGGCGGCGCAGCGAGCTGATTGAGCAGATCGAGGGCAAGCTGGCCCAGAATGTGGCGCTGACGCAGCTATTCGTGGTGCGGTGGACGATGCGGTAGTAGTGAATCCGCAGATTACGCAGATTGCGCAGATTATATGAATGTATGGAACCGTATAGTACAGCAATCCGCGTGATACGAAAGCGAAAGCACGGTTGGTAGTATCCGTAGATTGCGCAGATGGGCGCAGATTAGAAAGAATAAAAACTAAATCTGCGGAAATCTGCGTAATCTGCGGACGAAGAACACGGGAATAATTCACAGATAGATACAGATGGGCGCAGATTAGGGAGTAGTAAAATCTAAATCTGCGGACACTATCAACGAAGAAGTCTGCTTAGCAGTCGGCACACTGCACGCACCAACTCAACATGCAACTCCATCCCAGGCCC
>LJCR01001526.1 GCA_001399705.1 Kouleothrix aurantiaca | reverse complement strand
ACCAGCGACGGCCCAGCCGGTCGCAGCGCCCACGCCGGTGGCTCAGCCTGCTACTCCGCCGGTCGCGCCGGCGGTTCAGCCGGCCGCGCCACCTTCGGCGGCTTCGGCGCAACCGGTGATGGTTCAGGCGCCTGTGCCGCCAGTCACGCCGCCCTCGGCAACGCCCGCAGCCGCGGTTCAGGCTCCAGCGGCCGCGCAGCCCGCACCTGGTGCCGGCCAGCGTGTGGTTCCGGCGGTGGACCCACAACCGGTTACGCCCGCCGGGCCACTGCATCCGTCGATGGTGCCGCCGCATGCGCGGTCGGCAGAGCGCCCGGTTCCACCGGCCGAGACGCCAGCTCGCCCGCTCAATCCGTCAATGGTTCCCCCAGGAGTAGGGGGATCAGAACAGACATCGTCCCCCGCGACAGGCACGTCGCGGACCATAAAAGCACGACCATGGAAGAATCGGGATCGACGCCGTAACGGCCCCCGTGGTGGCTCTGGAGGTACATCGTGATTCGCATTCGTTTACGCCTGGCGCTGCTCGGGATTGTCGCCGCCGTTATCCTCGGGGCAGTGTCCGCGCCTTTCCTGTACGCGTCATTCGCCGCCAGCGCCGATCCGGCGCTGGCGCAGACAGCGGCGACTGACACGCCGACGCCGTCGCCGACCGCGACGACAGCCCCGACGCAGACGCCGATCATCTGGACGGCGACACCTATACCGGCGACACAGACGCCGATCATCTGGACCGCCACGCCGGTTCCAGCGACGGCCACCAGCGCGCCGACTGCGACGCCGCTGCCGCCGGGCTACGTCCCGGACGCGTGCCATCCCAACCACACGCTTCACCAGCCCTGCGCGCTCTCAACCGAGACGGACGTCGCAAATTTGAACTTTGTCAACGGCAGCACGGATGTCTATAGCTTTCTGCTCAAGGGCGGCCGCCAATACCGCATCAGCGCGGCGGTCACCACCGAAGGCATCGACCCGTCGATGACCGTCTACCTGGCCGGGGCGACCGAGCAGCCGGTCGGACAGAACGACGATGTGACTATCGGCGATCCGTCGGCGGTGGTGACGGTGACGGTAGATGCTGACGCCTGGTATCTGGTCCAGGTCGTCAACAAGGCCCCTGGGGACGTACGCGGCAAGACCTACACAATGAGCGCGCGCAGCATTGGAGCAAACAGCGCGACGAACGTCTCCACACCCTCGGGCGCCGGCTCGGCGTCCACCGCAACCGAGGATGATGTGATCGGCAATGCCTACGATGTCGCGCACGCCGCGCGGATCGTCTGGGCCGCGCCCTATGATATGTCGATGATCTGCCCGGACCAGCGCCCGGGCGCGTGCTACGCCGGCCGGCATACCTTCCTGCTGGTCAACGTCAAGGCCGGTATCCCACTGGCCGCGCTGACCTACGATCTGGGCGCCGGCGTCGACACCGTTTTAACCTTATATAAACCAGATCCCACCCAGACCCAGGAGTCGCCGGGCGTCCTGCCCGGCTGGCGCGCGATCGCCGCGAACGATGATTTCGTCGCGGGCCAGACGCTGCGCAGCCAGGTCCGCGTGACCCCGGACTGGAATGGCGATCTCCTGATCGTCGTCGCGCCGTCGTCGCGCCAGGATCTCCCGCCCGCCCCCGCGGACAGCCGGCCCGGCCGTTACCGCCTGATCGTCGGACCTCCTGAGATGAAGGCAGTTGCCGCGGTCATGGCCGCGCAGGGCGATATGCCCTCG
>LJCR01001528.1 GCA_001399705.1 Kouleothrix aurantiaca | reverse complement strand
GCAGGTGCAGCAGGAAACCTTTCTGTTCAACACCAGCGCGCTGGAAAACTTGCGCTACGGCCGCGCCGACGCCACCCGCGAAGAAGTTGAGCTTGCCGCCCGCGCAGCCAACGCGCACGGCTTCCTGAGCGCGCTGCCGCAGGGTTACGACACACAGCTTGGCGAGCGCGGCATTCGGCTTTCGGGCGGGCAGAAGCAGCGCCTGGCGGTGGCGCGCGCGCTGCTGGCGAACACGCCGCTGCTGCTGCTTGACGAGCCGACCAGCGCGGTCGAACCTGAGTCGGAGGCGTCGATCATCGAGGCGCTGGAGCGATTGATGCATGGGCGCACCACGCTGATCGTGTCGCACCGCCTGTCGCTGGCGCAATCGGCCGATCGCGTGGTGGTGGTTGCCGACGGCCGCATTGTCGAGGACGGCACGCCGGGTGAGCTGCTGGCGCGGCCGGGCGGGCATTTCGCCGCAATGGTGCGCGCCGACTCGGCCTTTGCGCTGGCGGGGGAGCGTGATGCCGACCCCGTGCGCGCATAGGCACATTTTGGGGCAAAACAAAAGGCGCGAAGGGCGATTATGCTGCCCTGCGCGCCTTTCCAATTTCCGAAAGCGAGATGCTACTTCATCTTCTCGCCGGTGTAAGGATCGTACTTCCACTGCTCAACCGGGCGCGGGTGGTCGGGCAGCGCGACGGGCGTGCTGGCCGAGGCGGTCAGCGCCTGCTCCTCGGGCATCACAATCCACAGCACGACATAAATCAGCGGGCTTGCGCCGCCGAGCACCACGGCCAGCACAAACAGCAGCCGCACAATCGCCGGGTCGATATTGAAATAGCGCGCCAGGCCGCCACACACGCCGGCGATCATCTTGTCGTTTTTGGTACGCACAAACTGCGAGTTCATTATCATTTCCTTCACTATTGTCGAACGCCGCACAGTTGCGGGTGTTCGGTTCTGCCTAATACGACGTTCACCCTGCCAAAAGGTTGCGGCCCGCGCCACGATTGTTCGCCCCGATTGGCGCGCTTTGTCTCTCGACAATTTATTCGCCAGCGCGGATACTGGCAGGCATCAGATGATCTGATCAGCTTCGTACTTTTAATCGGCTGGCATCATAGTGCGTCATGCGTAGTGCGTAAATGCTCATTACCTGTGGTCTATAATCGGCGAAATCTGCGTCATCTGTGGATGAATTTTTGGACTCTGACCCCTGACTCCTGCTGAAAGAAAGAACAGCCCAATGGAACAATCGGTTGCGCGCGAGCGCATGCCCGCCGAGACTGCGGGGCTCTGGTTTGGCCTGCTGGGGGTGCTGAGCTTCAGCCTGACGCTTCCCGCCACGCGCGTGGCGGTAGCAGTGCTCGACCCGACGATGGTGGGGCTGGGGCGCGCGCTGCTGGCGGCCGCCGTCGGCGGGGCGCTGCTGCTCCTGACGCGGCAGCGCCGGCCCACGCGCGCGGAAGTGCGCAGCCTGGCAATCGTCGCGGCGGGCGTGATCTTTGGCTTCCCGCTGCTTTCGGCCTGGGCGCTGCGGCAGGTGCCCGCCTCGCACGGCGCGATTGTGATCGGCTTGCTGCCGCTGGCGACGGCGCTGGTTGCTACCTTGCGCGGCGGCGGGCGCCCGTCGCGCATGTTCTGGGTTGCGGGCGTGGCTGGCAGCGCCGCCGTGGTGGGCTTTGCGGCCAGCGGCAGCGCGGGCGGCTTCGAGGGGGCCGACTTGGCGCTGCTGGGCGCGGT
>LJCR01001524.1 GCA_001399705.1 Kouleothrix aurantiaca | reverse complement strand
GCCCAGCACCGGGATGCCGCGCTGCACAAAATATTGCAGCAGGTAGCCGTCGTTGCTCGCCAGCTCCACCACCAGCGACTCCGCGCCCAGGCCAAAGCGCTCGGTCGCCATCGCCACATAGCGCTCCATGTGCGCCAGCCACGAGTCGGAGTACGACGAGAAGTAGGCGTAGTCGCTGAAAATCTCGGCCGGGCTGATATGCTCGGGCAGCTGCACCAGCCAGCACCGCGTGCAGACATACACGCGGAGCGGGTAGAAGACCTCGGGCTCGTGCTGCTGCGCGGCGCTGCGAAAGCTCTCGCACGGCGGCGACATGCCCAGGTCGACAAAGGTGTGTTCGAGTTCGGCGCTACAAAACCGGCAGCGCGGCGTGTGTGCTGGCATGGCGTGTGCTTCCCGCTGAAACAGTATCCTGGGTCCAGAACAAACTTGAGTCGAGCTGGCCGGTCGCCAGCAGGTATTCAAGCTGGCGCAGGCGCGTGTACGCGCGGAATTCAAACATCTCGCGCGTGAAGCCGATCCGCGCAAACAGGTCGCGCAGCTCGCGCGCGCCGTCGAGCAGGCTGTGCTGGCAGCGAAACGCGGGCAGGTGCGCGTGGATTTTGTCGAACGCCACGCGGTAGCTGCGGTTGTCGCCGCCGTTGGTGCCAATCTCCAGCGCGCAGCCCGCAAACACCTCCGCCACCACCGCAGCGATCTCGCGCACCTGATAGTTTTGCGCGTTCTCGCCCACATTGAAGATCTCGTTATGCACGGCATCGCGCGGCGCTTCGAGCACGCTCGCGATTGCCGCCGCAATATCGGCCACATGGACGAGCGGGCGCCAGGGCGTGCCATCGCTGGTCATGCGAATGATGCCGGTGGTGGCAGCCAGGCCGGCCAGGTTGTTCAGCACAATGTCGAAGCGCATGCGCGGCGACGCGCCGAAGGCGGTAGCATTGCGCAAAAACGTCGGCGAAAAGGTGTCGTCGGCCAGCGGCGCCACATACTGCTCGACCAGCACCTTGCACTCGGCGTAGGCGGTTTGCGGCAGCGGCTGGCTGCTTCGCGCTGCTCTTGGCGGTGGTCTTTGTGCCGGTGCGGCTGCTGGTTTTTGCCGGCGCAGCCTTTGCGGTGGTCGTTTTAGCGGCTGTGCTGCGCGCGGGCGCTTTCTTTGGCGCGGCGGCTCTGGCAGGTGCGGCTTTGGTGGCCGAGGCGCTGCTTGCGCAAGACACGGGCGGCCGGTCGCGCGATGATCTGGCGGCGGCGTTTGTCGACCCCGAAAAAGGCGTGGCCGACCTAGAGGCGGCCTATGCCGGCGCGCGCGATATTGTGGCCGAAACCGTGGCCGAAACCGCCGCGGTGCGCCAGGCCGTGCGCGAAGCAACCCGCAAAACCGGCGTGCTGCGCGTGGCGCGCAAGGACGAGGCCGCCGACGCCGAGGGCAAATACCAGCCCTACCACGACTTTGGCGAAAACCTCGCCACGCTGCCGCCGCACCGCATCCTCGCGATCAATCGCGGCGAGCGCGAGGGCGTGCTGAAAGCTGAAGTAGAAGCCAACCACGCCGCATTCGTTACCACGCTCCAGCGCCGCTACGCCAAGGCGGCTGGCTGGCTGGGCGACGAAGTGCGCGCCGCCGTGGCCGATGGCTACAAGCGCCTGCTTGCGCCCGCGATCGAGCGCGACCTGCGCGGCGAGCTGACCGAGCGCGCCGAGGCGCACGCGCTCACGATCTTCGCGGCCAACC
>LJCR01001525.1 GCA_001399705.1 Kouleothrix aurantiaca | reverse complement strand
GCCGCCAGCCGGTCGGCATCGTCGGCGGCGACGTTGAATCGCTCACGCAGGGTTGCGGCCACCGCCGCGCGTGGCAGCGGGCGCAGTTTCAGCGGCTGGCAGCGCGAAACGATTGTGGGCAGCAGCTCGCCAGCGGTGTGCGCCACCAGAATCAGCGTGGCATAGGGCGGCGGCTCTTCCAGCGTTTTGAGCATGGCGTTCGGGCCGCCTCGGTCAGGCGCTCGGCGTCGTGCAGAACGAACACGCGCCGGCGCGCTTCGTAGGGGCGCCGGTTAATATCGGCCAGCCAGTCGCGCACCGTGTCGATCTTCAGGTCGCGCTGGCGGGCGGCTTCTTCCGGTTTCAGCCCGACCGTCTGGCTGGCCATGCCGGCAACGCGCACATCGGGGTGGTTGCCGCGCTCGATGCGCTTGCAGGTGCGGCACTGCAGGCATGGGTCGGGGCCGCCGGTTTCGCAGTTGAGCGCCTGGGCCAGCCGCAGCGCCAGCCGCGACTTGCCCACGCCGGCCGGCCCGCTCAGCAGGTAGGCGTGCGCCGCCCGCCCGCCGGCGATCGAGCGCCGCAGAAAATCAACTGCCCATTCGTGGCCCGCAAGGTCCCAGCTCATGTATCGTTCTTTTCTATAAATAATGAACTTACGTGCGCGCATAGTACGTAGTATAAAGTGAACCTACGCGCTTCACTTGCGGCATCAAACCGAACAACTCCGCAGCAGCCCAGCATGATACCGTAAACGCGGAGATTGTGCGCGCCTTTCGGCTCCGCTGCAAGTGCGCGCTGCGAGAAAATGCGGCCACAGCGCCGTGCATGACGCCTGGCTCACAAGATTACAGCTCAATCGCAGCCATTTTCTCGCAGCACAACGCCGTAAAGTCACTACGCAGCAACATAGTAATGAACGTTTTGTTAGAATTGCTTTGGCAGCGAACCTTTTGCGTATGCTGGCGCATTTGTTAAGATGAGACCCACACGACCGCACGAGGACACCCATGGCGCACCGCACGATCCTGATCATTGACGAAACGCCCGATCACCGCACAATTGTGGGGCTTTTGCTTCGCAGTGTCGGGTTTCGTGTGATTGAGTCGGCTCCCGGCGACGAAGCGCTGCAGCAAGCGCGCGCCGAACGGCCCGATCTGATCCTGAGTGCGCTGTCGCTGCCGGGCCAGCCAGCCTGGGAAACCACCCGCCAGCTGCGCTCCGAGCCCACCCTCGATGCCACGCCGATCCTCGGGACGACGCTCTACAACACGCTGCTGCCCTGGGCCTGGGTGCGGCGGATCGGCTGCAACGACTTCGTTGACAAACCCTACGACATCGACGATCTGCTGCGCCGGATCGAGCGCCTGCTGCCCGAGATGCCGGCCGCGCCGCTCGCTGCGTGAGACCAAATCCTTGGGTAGAATTTACGCACTACGAACTATCTGCTTGGCTTGATAGTGCGTAGTGCGTAGTACGTAATTCTTCACACGCTGGAACACCCTACACCGCCGTCGGCTTCGCAAACACCAGCACCCCATTGATCCCACCAAACCCAAACGAGTTCGACATCGCCACTTGCAGCGCGGCCGGGCGCGCCTGATTCGGCACATAGTCGAGATCGCACGCCGGGTCGGGCGTTTCCAGGTTGATCGTTGGCGGGATGAGGCCGTGCTGCAGCGCCATAATCGTCGCCGCCGCCTCGATCGCGCCCGCCGCACTGGTCAGGTGCCCGGTCATCGACTTGGTG
>LJCR01001523.1 GCA_001399705.1 Kouleothrix aurantiaca | reverse complement strand
CAACGCCCGCGCTGATGGAGATCGCCGGCCCCGCGCCCGCCCGCCCGCCGCACCTCCCGCAGGGCTGCGAGTTCCGCGATGGCAAGCTGTGGCCGGCCGCGCGCCCGGGCGTCGGCGTCGAGTTCGACCCGGCCGGCGCCGACATGCTGCTGGAGATCGACACCCACAGCGCGCCGATCCCGCAGTTCCGCCGCCCCGACGGCTCGTATACGAACTGGTGAGTCGACGAGTTGCAGGTTGCAGGTTGCAGGTTAGCAAGTTGCCAAGTGTTGAATGTTGAGTGCTGAGTGTTGAGTTTTCTATAAGTTGGCAGGTTGGCAGAACCATGCAACTTTCAAACATGCAAACATTCAACTCTCCGCGCTCTTTGCGGTGAAATATCTCGTGCTATTCGTCCGTGGTCGGTGGTCTTTCGTCGGTCGCCGTTCGTCCGTGGTATGATGGAGCCCTACTGAGGAGGAGAAACCCATGCACAGCGAAGCCGCGCCCCAGCATACCAATCGCCTGATCCACGCCACCAGCCCGTACCTGCTGCAGCACGCCCACAACCCGGTGGACTGGTACGAGTGGGGCGAGGAAGCCTTTGCCCGCGCACGCGCCGAAGACAAACCCGTGCTGCTGAGCGTGGGCTATGCCGCCTGCCACTGGTGCCACGTCATGGCACACGAGTCGTTTGAGGACGAAGCGACCGCGCAGGTGATGAACGACAACTTCATCAACATCAAAGTCGACCGCGAAGAGCGCCCCGATATCGACAGCATCTACATGACGGCGGTGCAGGCCATGACTGGCGGCGGCGGCTGGCCCATGACCATGTTCCTGACATCCGAGGGCGTGCCGTTCTATGGCGGCACCTACTTCCCGCCCACGCCGCGCTACCAGATGCCCGCCTTCACGCAGGTGCTGTTCAGCGTCGCCGACGCCTACCGCAACCGCCGCGACGAGCTTCTGCAAGCGGGCAGCGAGCTGGTGGAGCAGATGCGGCAGGCCAGCACCGCGAAGTTGCTGGAAGGGCAGATCGGCCCGCAGGTTTTCGACGAAGCCTATGCCGTGCTCCATGGCCAGTTCGAGCCGACCTACGGCGGCTTTGGTGGCGCGCCCAAGTTCCCCCAGCCAATGACCTACGAGTTCCTGCTGCGCTACGCCCAGCGCACCGGGACGCCGCTAGCCTGGGACATGCTGCACAAAAGCCTCCATGGCATGGCCGAGGGCGGCATGTACGACCAGCTTGGCGGCGGCTTTCACCGCTACAGTGTCGATGAGCGCTGGCTGGTGCCGCACTTCGAGAAAATGCTGTACGACAACGCGCTGCTGGCGCGCGTCTACACTTAGATGTTTCAGGCCACTGGCGAGCCGTTCTACCGCCGCATTGCCGAAGAAACGCTCGACTACATGGTGCGCGAAATGCGCCACCCCAACGGCAGTTTCTACTCCACGCAGGACGCCGACAGCGAGGGCGAGGAAGGCAAGTTCTTTGTGTGGACGCCCGCCGAGCTGCGTGAGATCCTGCGCGGCGACGCGCTGCTGTTCGGGCAGGTGTACGACGTGACCGAGCGCGGCAACTTCGAGGGCAAGAATATTTTACACCGGCTGCACCAGCCCGCCGAGGTTGCGCGGGTGACGGGCATGCTGGTTGAGCGGATCGAGGCGGCGCTGGCGCGCGGGCGGCAGCTGCTGTTCGGCGCGCGCGAGCGGCGCATCAAGCCTGGCCGCGACGAAAAGGTGCTGAC
>LJCR01001522.1 GCA_001399705.1 Kouleothrix aurantiaca | reverse complement strand
TGATTTGCGGCTGATTGTGCGCCGGCTCGACGCGCCGACTGCGGCGGGCTAGCCACCGAGGTAAAGTAATCCACAGATTACACAGATTACGCAGATACCGAGAGAACCAAAGAACCAAAGAACCGAGAACCGAGAACCAAAAAACGAGAACTTGCAAACCCGCAACTTTCAAACCTGCAACCCAGTTCAGCAGTTTTCGTCATTCGTCCCTGGTCATTCGTCGTAGAAGGAGCTTCCCTATGAACGGTGCCATTTTACTGCTCTGTATCGCGGTTATTCTTTTCCTCGCGCTGATGATCGTGCTGTCGGCGGTGAAGATCGTGCCCGAGTACGAGCGCGGCGTGGTGTTCCGCCTGGGCCGCCTGGTTGGCGCGCGCGGGCCGGGCCTGTTCTTCCTCATCCCGGTGTTCGAGCGCATGGTGCGCGTCGATACGCGTGTGATCACGATGGACGTGCCGGCGCAAGAGGTTATCACGCTCGACAACGTGACGATCAAGGTCAACGCCGTGCTCTACTTCATGGTCGTCAACCCGAATTACGCCGTCGTCAAGGTGATGGACTACATCCGCGCCACGATGCAGATCGCCCAGACAACCTTGCGCAGCGCGGTCGGCCAGGTCGATCTCGACACGCTGCTGGCGCACCGCGAAAAGCTGAACGAGCG
This sequence comes from Kouleothrix aurantiaca, assembly GCA_001399705.1. Classification (GTDB taxonomy): domain Bacteria; phylum Chloroflexota; class Chloroflexia; order Chloroflexales; family Roseiflexaceae; genus Kouleothrix; species Kouleothrix aurantiaca. The sequence continues at coordinate 1,067 of LJCR01001522.1, read as the reverse complement.
CCTGCAAAAGATCATCGACGAGCAGACCGAGCCGTGGGGCGTGAAGGTCACGATCGTTGAGGTGAAGGATGTCGAGCTGCCGCAAAGCATGCAGCGCGCCATGGCCAAGCAGGCCGAGGCCGAGCGCGAAAAGCGCGCCAAGATCATTCACGCCGACGGCGAGTTCGAGGCGTCCAAGAAGCTGGCCGAGGCCGCCGACATCATCGCGCGCGAGCCAGTGACGCTGCAACTGCGCTACCTGCAAACGCTGACGGAGATTGCGGTGGAGAAAAATAGCACGATCATCTTCCCACTGCCCGTCGATACAATCAAGGTCTTCACCGATATGGCCAACTACGCCGGCGTGAATGGCTCGCCCGGCAATCGCCCCACCCCGGTGGTTGCGCCCACCACCGACCAGCCGCAGTCCGGCGCCACGCGCCGCCTCGACGGCTAATCGCCGCTATATCACCACGCCCCCAACGCCACACGACGCCTTGCACCGCGTAGGGCGTCGTGTGTTTTACCACAAAGGCACATCAGCTGTAGGGGCGAAGCTTGTCTTCGCCCTGAACGACAACCAGATTGTTCACCAAAGGCACATCGGCTGTAGGGGCGAAGCTTGTCTTCGCCCTGAACGACAACCAGATTGTTCACCGCAAAGAGCGCAGAAAGGTTGGCAGGTTGGCAGGTTGCAGGTTGAGCGACCACCGACCACCAATACCGGAATAGTCAACCGCAAAGCGCGCAAAGTTCTCGGAGCTGAAAGATGTACGGCACCCTTCGATACGCGGCGATGCCGCTACTCAGGATGCCGACAAAGGCAGTGCACCAGCCGGCAAAGACAGTGCACCGCCCGGCAACGACAGTGCACCGCCCGGCAAAGACAATGCACCACCCGGTGAAGGCAATGTACCGGGCAAAGATTCTTTTCTCCCGCTCTGCACTCTATGCTCACCCGCTCACCTTGTCATCTTGTCACCCTTTCACCCCTTCACCTTGTCACCCCTTCCTCCCGCCTCCTGTCTCCCGGCATGGTACAATGCCGCGCATGAACAACGCACGACGACGCGCCGGCTGGTGCACTG
>LJCR01001521.1 GCA_001399705.1 Kouleothrix aurantiaca | reverse complement strand
CGTGCCAGCAGCAGGGCCCATGCGAGGCTGAGCGCGGGTGCAAGCCAGGTGACAAAGGCAATAAGCAGGAGTACCGGAAAGAACAGCAAGCCTTGCAGCCAGAAGAACGAGCTATACACTGGAACATCGAACTGCAGGTCCTTTAAGCGCCAGCCCGCCAAGTATGGCGGCACCAGGCCGCCGCCATAGGCCGGCAGCACCACCAGAAGGAAATGCAGCGCAAGCGTAAATGCCAGCAGCCAGAAGCCGGCGATCAGCAAGCGCGTTGTCAGTTCGCGCCGCTGGAGTGGGCGTTTAACAAGGCTTGGCGATGAAATCATACGCTGGTCCTTTGTGGGTTAGGTTAACCAAGTAGAGCGTGCAGAAACGTAGTGTAGCACAGACACGTGAACATGCACAGAAGAGAAAGAAGCAAACGCAATGTCACACGCCCCGCGCATTCTCGATGTCGCACCCGACCGGGCCAGCTACCGCCCCGGCGAAGCCGCCCGCATCACCATCACGCTCGACGCGGCGGGTGTGCGCGGGCCGGCGCACCTGACCCTGGCGCTCACGCATCTCGACGAAACGCATGCCGAGCATGGGCAGGCGCTAATGCTTGGCGACGCTGCGCCGGCTGCGTTTACCGTCGTCCTGCCGCCTGAAACACCGCGCGGCTACGGCCTCGACGCCACGCTCTACGCCGACGACGGCGTGCTTCTGGCGCGCGGCAGCGGCGCGCTGGATGTGCTGGAGCGCTGGTCGCAGGCGCCGCGCTACGGCTTCCTTTCCGATTTCGCGCCCGGCCAGCGCGACGTGCCCGAGCGCTGCGATTCGCTCCTGCGCAAGCACCTGAACGTCGTGCAGTTCTACGACTGGATGTGGCGGCACTATATTCTCATCCCGCCCCCCCACGCCGTCGACCCGGCCGACCAGGGCTTCACCGACGCGCTGGGCCGGCGGCTTTCGCTCGCCACCGTGCGCGATGCCATTGCGAGCGTGCAGGGGCGCGGCGCGGCGGCGCTGGCCTATGGGGCAGTATATGGCGCCGAGCCCGAGTATGCCGACCAGCACCCCGAGCTGGCGCTGTTCGACGAGCAGGGCCAGCGCGTGAGCCTGGCCGAGCTGTTCTACATCATGAACATCGCGCCCGGCTCGCCGTGGGTCGCGCCGCTGGTAGAAGAGTTCGCCCGCTGCGTGCGCGAGCTGGACTTCGACGGCATTCACCTCGACCAGTATGGCTTCCCGAAGACCGCAACCGACGCCAGTGGCGCGCTGGTCGATCTGTCCGAGCACTTCCCGCCGCTGATCGACGCCGCGCGCGCGGCAGTGGTGGCGGCCAAACCCAGCGCGGGCGTGATCTTCAACGCCGTTGGCAACTGGCCGATCGAAACAGTCGCGCCGACCACGCAGGATGTCGTGTACATCGAGGTCTGGCCGCCCGACGTGAGCTACAACGACCTGCGGCGGCTGGTGCGCGAGGCGCGGCGGCTGGGCGGCAACAAGCCGGTGATCCTGGCGGCCTACCTTTCGCCCTTCCTCGAGTGCGCGCCCGCCGACCTGCCGCGCGCCGAGGCGGCTGCCCTGCTGGCGACGGCCGTGATCGCCGCGGTGGGCGGCTCGCACCTGCTGCTCGGCGAGCGCGACGGCATTCTCTGCGACCCGTACTACCCGAAGTATGCCACGCTGCGCCCCGGCTTCGTGCCCGAGCTGCACCGCTACTACGACTTTCTGGTGCGCTACGAGGAGTGGC
>LJCR01001520.1 GCA_001399705.1 Kouleothrix aurantiaca | reverse complement strand
GCTACAGCCAGCGTCGCCGCGGCCAGCGTCGCCGCAAGACTCAAAAGCGCGGGCAGGTCGGCGCCTGCGCGGCTCGCTTCAGCCAGCTCTGCCAGTGCGGCCTGGTGCCGGGCATCCATCTCAGAGCCTTCCTGCCGCTTCGCTTTGGCGGCATATCGGGTCGTTTCCGCGGCAGGGCGCAGCCATCGCACGTTCGCCAGCAAAGCACATAGTCGGCGGGCCAGCGTGGCGTGCTGTGTTGATAATTCGAATTAATTGCTGAGTGTTTTCCACAGCAGGTACATACAGCGCTCGATGCATATGGTTTGTTAATTCGAATTACTTCACGAAAAAATTTTCGCAGCACCGCTTTTTATGCCGATGCCCGCTCGACGAGGCGGCAGGGGATTGTTTGCTGCACTGGGGCAAACTCGCCATCCTGGGCATGGTCGAGCAGATACTGCACGGCCCACTGGCCCATCGCGTAGTGCGGCAGCTCCATGGTAGTCAGTGTCGGGCGCAGCTGTGTCGCAATGACTTCGAGGTTGTCGAAGCCGACGACGGCTACATCGCTGGGGATTGTGAGCCCAAGCTGGCGGATGGCATCATACGCGCCCATTGCCACGGAGTCGTTGTAGCAGAAGAGCGCGGTTGGCCGTTCGGGCAGCGTGAGCAGGTCGAGCGCGCAGCGATACCCTTCGGTCGCGATCACCGTGCCGGTGCGAACGAGCTCTGGCTCAAACGGTACGCCATAGGATGCCAGCGCCTGCTGGTAGCCTTCAAGCCGGCCAAACATGGCTGGAAGCGGGCCAACTTCATTGATAAAACCAATGCGGCGATGACCCTTCTGTAGCAGCAATTCCACCGCGGTTCGCGCGCCTTGCACCTCATCCGGCACCACCGAGGGCAGCGAGCGATCGGCCACAAAGCAATCGAGCAGAACAATATGCACCTGGGCCAGGTCAATCGCCGGCGCAACGGTGCGGTGATACATGGTGGCGTAGATCAGGCCCTCAACCCGCCGCTCCACCATCATCTTCATAGCGGCGCGCTCGATGTCGTGCTTGCCATCGGTATTGATCACCAGCAGCATATTGTTGCCGGCCCAGGCGGCATCCTGCGCGCCCTGGATGATCTTGCCCGCGTGCGACGAGGTTGCGATCTCGTCGGAGATCAGGCCGATCGTGTGCGAGCGGGCTGATCGCAGGCCGCGCGCAATTGCGTTGGGCTGCCAGTCGAGCTCTTTCACCGCTGCCCACACGCGGTCGCGTGTTTCGGGAAGAATGTTTGTGTTCGGCACGTCGTTGACGACAAACGATACCGTTGTTTGCGAAACGCCAGCCAGGCGCGCGACGTCGTACATTGAAGGGGCACTACGCTTGGATGATTTGCGTTGTGGCGCCATGAGCGCGGCCTTCCTTCAGTCTCACACCCTTCGCAGCGGCAAAGAGCCCAGCACGATTTGTTCACTAATTCGAATTAATGATACCATGAAGCAGTTTTTTGTCAAGCGTGAATAACCCCAAACACTGACCGATAGAATCACCAATGCGGCACCGCGCGTGTGTGCGCGATACCGCATTGTGCTGCTGGTGCCGGAGGCGGGACTCGAACCCGCACGGAGTTGCCCCCAAGGGTTTTTAAGACCCCAGCGTCTGCCATTTCGCCACTCCGGCGCGCCCCAATCATACCATGCCGCGTTGCGGGCGGCAATAGCGAGCTAGATCAGCTGGCTGAGCGCCAGCACAATCACC
>LJCR01000152.1 GCA_001399705.1 Kouleothrix aurantiaca | reverse complement strand
TGGTTGAACAGCAGCGCACTCACCTGTGGATCAGCGTGCGGCGTGGTATCGCCCGCCACGGCGCGTTGCAGATGGCGCGCAAGCTGGCACTGCGCCTTTTTCAACCGCCAAAAAGCACAGCCACCCAGCGCACCGAGGCCACTGAGTAGAAAGTAAGCTCAGTGGCCTCGGGGTTCTCGGTAGCTTCTTGTTCGGAGCTATTGGTTTTGCGCCTGAATCGCGGGCAGGTGCTCCTCGTAGTGGCCGTATGTATCGCCCGCGATCAGCTCCAGCACCGAGCCGCCCAGCAGCGTGCTCAGCGCGCCGGTGTCGGCCAGGTCGGCGTCGCGCAGGCGGGCGAGCGTTGCCACCACCCGCGCATACGAATGCTCCAGATCGGCGCGGACTGTGCCGGCTGGCAGGTCTTTGGTGGCGGCGTAGTGCGCGGCGTTCACCCGGTCGACCGTGGCGGCAATATCTTCGCCCGGCTCGCTCAGCGGCGTGGGTGCTGTGCCGCTCAGCACGGCTTCCAGCAGCGCGGCCAGGCGGTTGTGCCAGAAGCTTACGTGCGCCAGAATGTCCTTCACCGACCAATCGTCCTGCGCGCCGGGCCGCTCGATCTGCGCGGCGCTCAGCGCATCTGCCGCGCTGCTCAGATCGGCGTAGCTCTGGGCCACGCGCTCGCGCAGCGCGGCTGCGCTCAGAATTTCGTCCATTAGCTTGCTCCTTGCGCTCTGGGTTATCGTATGTGATCGTACCACAGGCGGGCGCGCTTGCGCGATTTGCCCTGTGCAGTACAATACGCCAACCCCCACTGTATCATAAGGAAGACGAACAATGAGCGACCAGATTTCGGTTGAGTTCGACGTTCCTGCCGCGATGCGCGATGGCGTCGAGCTGCGCGCGAATATCTTTCGCCCGGCCGGCGGCGGCCCCTACCCGGTGGCGCTGGTGCGCACGCCCTACGGCAAGGATTTTTCCAGCGTGCTGCCCGTGGGCGACGCGCTGCGCCTGGCGCGCGCCGGCTATATCGTCGTCGTGCAGGATGTGCGTGGTCGCTTTCGCTCGGGTGGCGCGTGGGCGGTGTTCGAGAACGAGGCCAGCGACGGCTACGACAGCGTGGAATGGGCCGCGCGCCTGCCGGGCTCGACCGGCGCGGTGGGTATGTATGGCCTTTCCTACCTCGGCTTCACGCAATGGATGGCCGCCCAGTCGGCGCCGCCAAGCCTGCGCGCAATTGTGCCCGCGCTGACGTGGTGGGACGCGCGCGATGGCACCGTTGGGCGCGGCGGTGCGCTTGAGCTAGGGCTGCAAGCCTACTGGCAGCTCAATGCGCTGGCGCTCGATGTGGCGGTGCGGCGCACTGCCGGCCAGCCGCCCGCCGAGCTGATGCGCGCCCTGGCGGGGGTTGTGAATGAGATCGATGGGCTGCGGGGCGAAGGCTACGGGGCACTGCCGCTGGGCGAGTTCGCGCCGCTCGCGCGCGCAGGCATGCTGGGCGACCTGCAGGCCGCACTGGCGAATGCCGAAAACCCGGGCTACTTCGCGCCCTACTCGATCCGCGCGGGCTACGCGCGCGGGCAGGTGCCGGCGCTGGTCGTCGGCGGCTGGTACGACATCTTCACCGGCGGCTCGCTGCAGAGCTTTGCAGCGCTGCGCGGCGCGGGCAGCACCCCGGCGGCCCGCCAGTCGAAGCTGGTGATGGGGCCGTGGTCGCATGTGAACTACTCAAACGCCGTGGGCGATCTTGACTTTGGCTTTCGCGCGCAGATGGCGCTGATGAACCTGCAGAGCGACCTGACCGGCCTGACGGTGCGCTGGTTCGACCACTGGCTGAAGGGCATTGACAATGGCATTGCCGCCGAGCCGCCGGTGCGCCTGTTTGTGATGGGCGCGAATAGCTGGCGCGACGAGGCGGAATGGCCGCTGGCCCGCGCCGAGGCGACGCCTTTCTACCTGCGCGCCGGGGGTGTTCTTTCCGCCGAGCCGCCCGACGACGAGCTGCCCGACCCTTTTGTTTACGACCCGGCCGACCCCACGCCGACGCTTGGTGGCAACCTGCTGATGCACGCGTTGTACGGCCCCGGCCCGCGCGATCAGCGCCCGGTCGAGGCGCGCGCCGACGTGCTGAGCTATACTACGCCGCCGCTCGACCGCGACACCGAAGTGACTGGCCCGCTGGTGGCGAAACTGTGGGCCGCCAGCGACGCGCCCGACACCGACTTTGTGGTGCGGCTGGTGGATGTGCACCCGGACGGCTTTGCACAAAACCTGGCCGACGGGATTGTGCGCGCGCGCTACCGCAATGGCCCGCACGCCGAGCCGCTCGAACCCGGCCAGCCCACCGAGCTTACGATTGACCTGTGGGCGACGGCGAATGTGTTCAAAGCCGGGCACTGCATCCGGGTCGACATTGCCAGCGCCAGCTTCCCGCGCTGGGATCGCAACCTGAACACCGGTGAAGACCCCGCCAGCGCCACGGCCATGCGCCCGGCGCAGCAGCACATCCTGCACGATGCCGCGCACCCATCGCATATTCTGCTGCCGATTGTGCCAAGATCAGACGACTGACGACCGACGACTGACGACCGGGGGCATGATTAGTCGTCGGTCATCGGTCGTCGGTTGTCAAGAACCAACGAGAAAACTAAAATCGATTGCGTCAGGAAACATAATTCGGGATGGCCTAATACTAGCTAGAACGGCGCCTCGTCGTTTGCGGGCTTGCGCGCGCTGCCCGGCGGCACAATCCGCAGCTGCCCGGCGCGGGCGCTTTCCTTGCGCGCCCGCAAGATCAAGCCCGCGATCTCATCCTCGCCGCGCGCCTGCAAGTACTCCACAATCCCATCGATCTCTTTTGCATCGTAGCGGGCTGAAACGCCCGGCGACGTGATCGTCAGGCGGTAGCCCTCGGATTCGGCGCGGCCGCCCATCTCGGCCAGTACCTCGGAGATTTGCGCGCGCAGCTCGGCCTTTTCTGCCTCAAGCGGCGCAATCTGCGACTCGACTTCGCCAAGATCGGACAGCAGGCGCCGCATCGCTTCGCGGTGGCTGATCGCGCCCGATTGCCAGCTGGCAAAGATATCGCTCGGCATGGTGCAGACCTTTCGTTTAGCGAGCCCATTCGAAGACGAGGGAGCAGGCAAGGGCATTTGCGCAAAATATCAATCTGAAGAAAAACTATACCATATCTCAGCAGCAGTTTTTGGGCAGGCTCGGAAATCCTGCAGGCTGATTGAAAGATCGCCGCCAAGCGCCTGCGCACGAGCTTTCAGCGCCCGCGATACTTATCGTTGCAGGCTGTTGGCGGGTTTGCGATGCTCAAAAGGCGCGTGGCGACCCACGCCTGCTCGGACAGTGGCTATGAACATAAAATGTGCGCAAAATTGCAAGATATGCTATAATGGCCCTTGGCTTACAACAGAACGACGGGCTGCGCCAAGCCTGCTCGCGATTAGTAAGGAGACATCTGTGGCGCTAGAAAAAGAAGATAAGACTGGTATCATCACCGATTATCAGGTCCATGGTACCGACACTGGCTCCCCCGAGGTGCAGGTCGCCCTCTTGACTGAGCGGATTAATCAGCTCATTGAACATTTGAAAACACACGCGCACGATCATCACTCGCGCCGTGGTTTGTTGAAGCTGGTAGGTCGCCGGCGCCGCTTGCTGGCCTACCTGAGCAGCAAAGATAAAGATCGCTATCGGCAGCTGATTGAACGGCTTGGTCTGCGCCGGTAATGCGTGAGAGCGGTCGCACGAGGATGCTATCAGCTCAGTTGCTGATCAACCAGTCTGGAATGTTGCTTCGAGCATTCCTCATGCACGTTCAATTTGGCTCGTGTTGTGCAAGCCCAGAGCATAGTGCCCTGGGCTTGCGTCTGTTGTAGGTTCTTGTTTATTCGTTTGGGGTTGTTAGGGATTGGAGCTTGAACGGGAAGGTTAAACCGGCCTGGGCAGCCTCCAGTACCTAACGCCCCGCTACGAGCCGCAAGGTGCGGTTCTCCAAGGAAAGGGTGTATGTCAGAACGGCAAATTCATTCCGTCAGCGCTGAGATAGCGGGGCGGACGCTGACCCTTGAGGCGGGTCGGCTGGCCGAGCAGGCCGATGGTGCGGTGACGGTTCGCTACGGTGACACCGTATTGCTGGCCACAGTGGTCGGCGCAAAAGAGCCACGCGAAGGAATTGACTTCTTTCCGCTGACCGTCGATTACGAAGAGCGCATGTACTCGGCCGGTAAAATTCCGGGCAGCTTCTTCAAGCGCGAGGGGCGGCCCACCACCACCGCGATTCTTACGGCGCGCCTCACCGATCGCCCGTTGCGCCCGCTCTTCCCCAAGGGCTACCGCAACGAAGTGCAGGTGATCATCACCACCTTCTCGATCGATATGATCAACGATCCCGGCCCGCTGGCGATCATCGGTGCCTCGGCGGCGCTGGCAATCTCCGACATCCCGTTCGCCGGCCCGGTCGGCGCGGCGCTGGTCGGCTACCTCGACGGGCAGCTGGTGATGAACCCCGAGATGCCCGACATGGCGAACAGCCGCCTTGACCTGGTTGTGGCTGGCACCAAAGATGCCGTGCTCATGGTCGAAGCGGGCGCGCACGAGCTGACAGAAGACGAAATGCTCGACGCAGTTATGCAGGGCCACGCAATCTGCAAGCAGGTCTGCGAGCTGCAAGAGCAGCTGGTGGCGCTGGCCGGCCGGCCCAAGCGCGAATTTATCGCGCCCGTCGCCGACACATCGCTGAACGAAGCGGTTGCCAGCTACATGGGCCGCCGCCTGAAAGACGCGATCAACAACTCGAACAAAGGCTCGCGCGACGAGGCCACCGAGGCGCTGCGCCAGGATGTCCTGGCACAGTTCACCGCCGACGAGCCCGAGGAAGAAATGCCTGCCCGCGTCAAGGCGGTGCAGAAGGCGTTTGATGCGCTGCTGAAGGAAGAAGTTCGCTCAACGATCCTCGAGCGCGGCCAGCGCGTCGATGGGCGCACCACCACCGAGATCCGCCCGATCTCGATCGACACCGGTGTTGTGCCGCGCGTGCATGGCACTGGCCTGTTCACCCGCGGCCAGACGCAGGTGCTGACGATCACCACGCTCGGCGCGCCGGGCGACGAGCAGCGCCTCGACGATCTGGGCATCGAGACGACCAAACGCTACATCCACCACTACAACTTCCCGCCCTACAGCACTGGCGAAGCGCGCCGCATTGGCTCGCCGCGCCGCCGCGACATCGGGCACGGCGCGCTGGCCGAGCGCTCGCTGCTGGCGGTTCTGCCCAGCAAGGACGAATTCCCCTACACGATGCGCCTGGTCTCCGAGGTGCTTTCGTCGAACGGTTCGTCGTCTATGGCGTCGGTCTGCGGTTCCAGCCTTTCGCTGATGGACGCGGGCGTGCCGATCAAGCGGCATGTCGCGGGTGTTGCGATGGGCCTGATCACCGGCCCTGAAGGCCAGTGGAAGGTTCTGACCGATATTCAGGGCCTGGAAGACGCGCTCGGCGACATGGACTTCAAGGTTGCCGGTACCAGCGAAGGTGTCACTGGTTTGCAGATGGACATCAAGACCACCGGCATCACCTACGACATCATGCGCCAGGCGTTTGCGCAGGCGCGCGATGGCCGGCTGTTTATTCTCGGCAAGATGGAAGCGGCGATCAGCTCGCCACGCGAAGATCTGTCGGAATACGCGCCGCGGATCATCACCATCCAAATCAACCCCGAGAAGATTGGCGCGCTGATCGGGCCGGGTGGCAAAACCATCCGCAGCATCACCGAAAGCACCGGCGCGCAGATCGACGTCGAGGACGATGGCCGCGTGTTTGTCTCGACCGCCGACGGCGAGGGCGCGAAGAAGGCCGTGTCGATGATCGAAGCGCTGACGCGCGAGATCAAAGTCGGCGAAGTCTTCCTGGGCAAGGTTGTGCGTATTATGCCGTTTGGCGCGTTCGTCAACCTGGTTCCCGGCAAAGACGGCATGGTGCACGTTTCCGAGCTGGACGTGAACCGCGTTGAGAATGTGGAAGACGTCGTCAATCTGGGCGATGAGATCAATGTCATGGTCATTGGCGTTGATGCTGGCACCGGCAAAGTGAGCCTGTCGCGCCGCGCAATCCTCACT
>LJCR01001519.1 GCA_001399705.1 Kouleothrix aurantiaca | reverse complement strand
CGCCCAGGATGTTCGGCAGGTCGTCGAGGCCGGCTGGCTCGTCGGGCGTGCCGCGCCGGTGGTCGATGTTGTTCGAGCCAAGCACTTCGCGGAACAGCTTGCCAAACAGGAACAGGTCTTCGTTGGCGAGCTGCGCGCCGGCCAGGCCACCAAGTGCGTTCGCGCCATAGTTCGCGCGGATCAGCGTCAGCCGGTCGGCAACATAGCGCGCCGCTTCATCCCAGGTTGCCGCCGCCCAGGTGTTGCCACGGCGGATCATCGGGGTTTTCAGGCGCTCGCCGCTGGCGATGTAGCGCATGCCATAGCGACCTTTGTCGCAGTTCCAGATCTCGTTGACGAAGTCGTTCTCGCGGGGCATCACGCGCATCAGGTCGTTGTAGCGCATATCAATCGAGATATCGCAGCCAACCGAGCAGTGGTTGCACACGCTCGGGGTCGAGCGCAGTTCCCACACGCGTGCCTTGAAGCGGAAGTCGGAGCTGGTGAGCGCGCCCACCGGGCAGATGTCGGTGGTGTTGCCCGAGAACTTCGAGTCGAAGCCCGGCTCGCTCTTCGAGATAATTTCCCAGTTGCGCCCGCGATTGTCGAACCCAAGCACCGGGTCGCCAGCGATCTCGTCCTGAAAGCGCACGCAGCGCGCGCACAGGATGCAGCGCTCGCGGTCGAGGTAGATCAGGTCGCCCAGCGGCACCGGCTTGACGTTGTGATGCTTGTCGGCGTAGTCGAAGCGCGAGTTGCCGGGGCCCCATTCCATCGTCAGGTTCTGGAGCGGGCACTCGCCGCCTTTGTCGCACACCGGGCAGTCGAGCGGGTGCGAGGTGAGCAGGAATTCCAGCACGCCGCGCTGCGCGAACTCAACGCGCTCGCCCACCGTCTTCACCACCATGCCCTCGCTGACGGGCGTGACGCAGCCGGCCTGCAGCTTGTTCGCCATCAGCGCCAGCTCGGGCTTGCCGTCGGCGCCGATCACCGGCTGGCGGGTCGCAGGGTCCATTTTCGGGGTGTAGACCTCGACCAGGCACATGCGGCACATGCCGACCGGCTTCATTTTGGGGTGGTAGCAGAACACCGGGATCGCCACCCCGCCCACACGCGCCGCGTCCACCACGTTCGTGCCAGCAGGGACGCTCACCGTCTGGCCATCTATCGTTAGGGTCACATCAGGCATAGTTTCCCGCCTTTATGGGTCGAATCGAGTCAACCGTGCGTTCGAAAGCTTCGGGCTAGTGCCGCGACGAAACAAGCGGAATGGCGTTGCGGCCACTGCCGGCCGGCGCCGCGCCAATCTTCCCTTCAAACTCTTCGGGGAACAGCTTCAGCGCGCTCTTGATCGGCATCACTGCGCTTTCGCCCAGGAGGCAGAAGCAGTTGCCGGCCATCTGGTTGTAGATATCGTGGAGCGTCGGGATGTCGCTGGCGCGGCCATGGCCCTCATTCATGCGGTGCAGCACGTTCACCAGCCAGGTGGTGCCTTCGCGGCACGGCGTGCACTTGCCACACGACTCGTGCTTGAAGAATTCGTCCATCTTGTAGGCCGTCGCAACCGCGCTGGTCGTTTCGTCCAGCACAATCACCGCGCCCGAACCAAGCATCGAGCCAGCCGCCGCCACGCCCTCGTAGTCGAGCGTGACATCAAGGTGCTGCTCGGTCAGCCACGGGGCCGACGCGCCGCCCGGGATGATGATCTTGACCTTGCGGTCGCCGCGCATGCCCGCGCCATAGGCCGGGTCGTAG
>LJCR01001518.1 GCA_001399705.1 Kouleothrix aurantiaca | reverse complement strand
CCCAGATGTCGGTAAAGGCCACGCGCTGCGCGCCTTCGGCATCGCCGGTGAGCGCGCGCAATTCCTTCAGCTCGTCGATGGTGCGCTGGGGTTGCAGCGCCGGGCTGGCGGGTGTGCTCATGCTTGTGCTCCAATCTGTTGCGGCGGCGCGGCCAGGGCGCCGGCAGCGCCATCGGGGAAGCGGTGAAGAAGCACCGATTGTAGCAGAGGGCGGCAGGGGGCGCAAACCGGCGTATTCCTTAGCCGCGCCCGGCCGTAAACGACCGGGCTGATGCTACAAAGCCTCTGCGAGGCTGGCGTGAAACACAAGGCAAGCCCCGTTCACGGGGCGTCGCTCGGAAGCGCGGCGGCTTCAGCCCCGCGCGCCAGCGGGCGCAAACCGGCGTGCGGCGTGCCTCGGCCACGCTTCATGTGGTATACTGCCGCGGTGCATCAACGTTTGACGCACACCAGAAGATAACAAGAGGCCATATGGAGGATATCAAGCAGGCGGTCGAGCGCGTGGCCGCCAATGTGGAGCAGGTGATTGTGGGGAAGCGCAAGGCCGTCGAGCTGGTGCTGATTGCGCTGCTCTGCAAAGGCCACGTGCTGCTGGAAGATGTGCCGGGCACTGGCAAAACCACCCTTGCAAAAACCATCGCGCGCTCGATTGGCTGCACCTTCAAGCGCATCCAGTTCACGCCCGACCTGCTGCCCTCAGATGTCACCGGCATCTCGATCTTCAACCAGCAGTCGCGTGAGTTCGAGTTTCGCCCCGGCCCGGTGATCGCCCAGATCGTGCTGGCCGACGAGATCAACCGCGCTACGCCCAAAACGCAAAGCTCGCTGCTGGAAGCGATGGAAGAGCGCCAGATCACGGTGGACGGCACGACCTACGCCCTGCCCAAGCCGTTTATCGTGCTCGCTACCCAGAACCCGATTGAGTACGAAGGCACCTTTCCGCTGCCCGAAGCCCAGCTCGACCGCTTTCTGCTGCGCGTGAACCTGGGCTACCCCGAGAAGATGGACGAGATCGCGATCCTGCGCCGCCAGCGCCAGAGCCACCCGCTCGACGCAGTGGAGCAGATCGTGGGCGTCGACCGCCTGCTCGAATTGCAGGAGCAGATCAAAGAAATCTACGTCGACGAGCTGATCGAAGAATATATTGTCGCGCTGGCCACCGCCACCCGCCACCACGAGGATGTCTACCTCGGCGCAAGCGCGCGTGGCTCGCTGGCGCTCTATCGCACCGGGCAGGCGCAGGCCGCGCTGGCCGGGCGCGATTATGTCATTCCCGACGATGTCAAGCTGCTGGCGACGCCGGTGCTCGGCCACCGCCTGATCATCAGCCCGGCCGCGCGCATTCGCAACGTCACCGCGCAGGTCGTCATGAACGATATTTTGAATGCCGTGCCGGTTCCGGGCGCGCGGGCCGGGCGCTTCGAGCGCAGCGCAACGGCGGCGCGCTAGCGCAACACAGGCGAGTAAAAGGCTTGTGTAAAGCCTTCTCATCAAGTATAATGGCGGCAATCTTCGCTGCACAAGCATACTTTGTCCTGTTTCCTATGAGGGTTGGCCTGGCGCGCGAGCGCGCAAACAGCCGAATGTTTGTAGGCGCATTGCTTTACGCTCGCTCGTATGGAGCAGGTGCCGCTCCCATCCGGGCACCGCAAACCCCAGGCCTGGCACCGCAGCGCGAATGGTCAGGAGGTGGACGTGAGCGTAATCTCAATCGTCCTTGTGCACGCCCACACGAT
>LJCR01001517.1 GCA_001399705.1 Kouleothrix aurantiaca | reverse complement strand
GTGTTTGGCGACTGGGGCTCGGTCAATGCCGACGGCAGCAACGCGCCGCAGGCCAGCATCATGCGCCTGATCGCCAGCAGCGGCGCGCGTTTTGCCCTCACCACTGGCGACAACGGCTACCCCTCGGGCCGCCAGGCCAACTATGGCGATCTGGTGCAGCGCGGACAGGACATCAGCGCCGTGTTCGGCCCGAAGTTCTGGGCGGTGGCCGGCGCGGCCGTGCCGCTCTTCCCCGCGATTGGCAACCACGGCCTGGGCAGCACCACGCCCAACCACCCGCACCTGCTCAACTGGCCGCAAGATCATGCGGTGGCGCTTTCGGGCGGGCGCTACGCGAAAGAAACCTACTGCTGCCTGAAGGGCACCAGCTCGGCCAGCTACGCCAGCGCCTGGTATGCCTTCGACGCCGGTGTGGCGCGCTTCTACGTGCTGCATGCCGCCTGGAGCGAGACAAACGTTGGACACAGCGACGAGTATGGCGTTGATTACGCCTACCACTGGGCCAGCAACACCGCGCAGTATCGCTGGCTGGCGGCCGATTTGGCGGCGCACCCGGGCGGCCTGAAGTTCGCGTTTCTGCACTACCCGTTTTACTCCGACAACCCCACCGAAGGCCAGAACACCTACCTGCAAGGTGCCGATCGGCTGGAAGGCTTGCTAAGCCGGAATGGCGTCAGTATCGCCTTTAGCGGGCACGCGCACATGTACCAGCGCAATGTCAAGCCCAACTCGCACAGCCTGATCACCTACCTGACCGGCGGCGGCGGCGCAAAGGTCGAGCCGATCGCCGGCTTTGGCTGCGGCCCGCTCGATGCCTATGGCATTGGCTGGTCGTACTCGGCCAACAACGGGCGCGGCAAGGGCAGCGCTTGCGGCGCGGCACCAGCGCCCACGTCCGACACGCAGGTATTTCACTTCCTGCTGGTGACGGTGAAGGGCACGCGCGTGACGGTGAAGCCGATCAATGCGCTTGGCAAATCGTTCGATGTGCAAACCTATGAGTTTGGCGGCGCTGGCGACACGCAGCCGCCGATTGTGCCCGCGCCGCCAAGCGCGGTAGCCGTGGGTGCCGGGCGCGTCGAGCTGGCCTGGCCAGCCACCAGCGACGATGTGGGCGTGGCGGGCTACACGCTCTACCGCGACGGCGTGGCGTACAAAGATCTCAGCGCCGAAACGCTTCAGTTCGTCGACGCGGAGGTTGTGCCCGACACACTCTACCGCTACGCGCTGGTGGCCTTCGATGCGGCCGGCAACCGCTCGGAGCGCAGCGAGTGGCTGGATGTGCACACGCCGCCCGACACCACGCCGCCCGACGCGCCGGCCAGCCTGAGCGTTGCGATGGCCCCCCAGGGTGCCGATCTGCGCTGGGCCGCCAGCAACGACGACGTGGGCGTAACCGGCTACGTGCTGCTGCGCGACGGCGCTGAGCTGGCCCGCCTCGCGCGTGGCGAGCTGCGCTACCTCGACACGACGGTTCATGCCGCATCGACCTATCGCTACCGTGTGCTGGCGGTGGACCGGGCCGGCAACCGCTCGGCGCCCTCGCCCGAGGCTGTGTTGCGCACGCCGGCTGCCCTGCCGCCGCCCGTGCAGTACGTGCCTGTGGCGCGGCGCTGAGCAAGCCTCAGGCAAAGATGCAACCCCGCGATCAACGGGGGAAAAGGAAGTGAGCGTATGAGGAATTCTCTCCGTCCGTACCGCATGCTGTTTGCCGGCCTGCTGCTCGTTGCTGCCGCGC
>LJCR01001516.1 GCA_001399705.1 Kouleothrix aurantiaca | reverse complement strand
GTTTCGGCCCAGCAGCAAGCCACCTGGACGCGCAACTTCAACCCGTTTGTCTCCGACAACCGCTTCCCGACCTCCAACGGCGTGTACGAGCCCTCGATGATCTATAACACCATCAAGGGCGAGTTGCTGCCGTGGCTGGCCACGAAGTACGAGTGGAGCAGCGACAACAAGAAGCTGACGCTGACCTACCGCACCGACGTGAAGTGGTCGGATGGCCAGCCCTTCACCGCCAAGGACGTTGCCTACACCTTCAACCTGCAGAAAGCCAACAAGGGCCTGGTTGGCGGCGGCCAGAATGCCTGGACGTACCTCGACAGCGTTGCTGCCAGCAGCGACACGGCAGTTGATTTCACCTTCAAGGAAGTCTACACCGTCGGCCTGTACGACATCGTTGGCCAGAACATTGTGCCTGAGCATGTGTGGAAGGATGTCAAGGACCCGGTGACCTTCACCAACGAGAACCCGGTCGGCACCGGCCCGTTCACCGAGGTGAAGAACTTCCAGAACCAGATCTACGAGATCCACAAGAACCCGAACTACTGGCAGCCCGGCAAGCCGATGGTCGAGGGCCTGCGCTTCCCGGCCTACCCCGGCAACGACCAGGCCAACCTCGCGACGATCAACGGCGAGAACGACTGGGTCGGCAACTTCATCCCCGACATCGAGAAGACCTTTGTTTCGAAGAACCCGGAAACCAACGGCTACTTCTTCCCGCCAACCGGCGCGACCGTGATGCTCTACCTCAACACCACCAAGAAGCCGTTCAGCGACGTCAACGTGCGCAAGGCGATCAGCATGGCGATCAACCGCGACCAGATCGTCAAGGTGGCCATGTACAGCTACACCAAGCCAGCCGACGCGACCGGCCTGAGCGACGCCTACCCGAGCTACAAGAGCCAGTCGATTGTGGACGCTGGCAAGAGTTGGGTTTCGCTGAACGTTGAGGAAGCCAACAAGATGCTGGATGCGGCCGGCCTGACCAAGGGCAGCGACGGCATCCGCACCGTGGACGGCCAGCCGATGACCTACG
This sequence comes from Kouleothrix aurantiaca, assembly GCA_001399705.1. Classification (GTDB taxonomy): domain Bacteria; phylum Chloroflexota; class Chloroflexia; order Chloroflexales; family Roseiflexaceae; genus Kouleothrix; species Kouleothrix aurantiaca. Next base: position 712 of record LJCR01001516.1, on the reverse strand, counting down.
ACATCAACGTGGTGTCGGGCTGGAGCGACTGGGTTTCGGCCTGCAACATCATGGCGCAGAACCTCAAGGCCGTCGGCATCAACGCGACTGTGAAGAGCTACGACTTCAGCGCGTGGTTCGACCGCGTGCAGAAGGGCGACTTCGACATGTCGATCGGCTGGTCGAGCGGTGGCGCGACGCCGCTGAACTACTACCGCGGCCAGATGGCGACCACCAAGGTCAAGCCGGTTGGCGAGACCTCGGATGAGAACTGGCACCGCTTTGGCAGCGCCGACGCCGACAAGCTGCTGGCGCAGTTTGCCGCCACCTCGGATGCCGCCGAGCAGAAGAAGGTTGCCGAGCAGCTGCAGCAGCTCTTCTCCGACAACGCGCCGGCTGTGCCGCTGTTCCCTGGCCCGGCCTGGTATGAGTACAACTCGGCGCGCTTCACCGGCTGGCCGAGCAAGGACGACCCCTATGTGGTTGGCTCGCCGTTCGGCGCAACCGAGCAGTTGCTGCTGATGACCAGCATCAAGCCCAAGTAAGCTGATTTCGGTGCGGCGCGCTGCTTGCCTGGCAAACGGCGCGCCGCTTTTATAACAATGGCCCTTCAATGAGGAAAGGAGCGCGGGATGCAGTATATCCTTCGCCGGCTCGGCTTCTATGCGCTGGCGGCCTGGCTTTCGCTCACGATTAACTTCCTCCTGCCGCGCATGATGCCGGGCGACCCAGC
>LJCR01001515.1 GCA_001399705.1 Kouleothrix aurantiaca | reverse complement strand
CCATCCGCGTGCGCAACACCGCCGACCACGGCTTCTACATGTTCATCGATATCGGCCCGTCGAAGTAACATTCGGCGGAACGCAGCGCGACAGGTACAACCAATCGCTGCGTAAACAAAATCGGAAAACCGCGCCCGGGCATCCCCGGGCGCGGTTTTTTTGCGCCCGCGTTCTCCGTGAACAAACTGTTATACACAGAACCGTATTTTTGCTTTGCACAGCTGCTCTTCTTTCATGCAACACAAAACATGCGCGATACGAATATTTCCAAGAGGACGCACTTCTGCGCCAGACAGCAGAGGATTGCTGGTTCGCCTCGCGTACTCGCGCGCTGAAGCACAGGAGGTTCAGCACTTCATATCAGCCAGCGTTCTGTTTTCTTTGAAGAGAAAGGTTTTGCATGTCTCTCCATCGCAAGCACATTCGTAGCTCTGCCATCGCCATTCTTGCTGCGATTATGGCGCTGTTCACTTCGGCTGCGCTCGCTGCGCCCGCGCCAAGCAGCGCCGCCAAAGCCACGAAAGACCCGCAGGGCCAGGCCGACGACCTGAAGCACCCGCTTGGCGACAAGCAGCGCGCGCTGCACCAGGCCGGCCTGAGCAAGGTGCTCAAGGGCCAGACCAAGGCCACCGGCAACAACAAAGTGGTGCAGGTGGCGAAGGGGCAGTATGTCGAGCTGGCGCGCCAGGGCGAGGACTTGATCTGGACGGTGCTTGGCCAGTTTGGCAACACGGCCAGCACCACCTACGGCGGCGCGCTTGGCCCGCAGCACAACCAGATCCCCCAGCCGGATCGCAGCGTCGACAACACCACGATCTGGGCGCCTGACTTCAGCCAGAGCTACTTCCAGAACCTGCTGTTTGCCGACACGGCCGGCAGCGTCTCGATGCGCAACTTCTACAAGGAGCTGTCGTCGAACCGCTACACCGTGAACGGCGACGTGACCGACTGGGTGCAGGTGCCGTTCAACGCGGCCTACTACGGCTCGAACTACTGCGGCGGCATCACCTGCGCGCGCACCTGGCTGTTTGTGCGCGACTCGGTGAACGCGTGGTACAACGCGCAGGTCGCGGCCGGCAAGACCCAGGCGCAGATCGAAGCCGACCTGGCCAAGTTCGACGTGTGGGACCGCTACGACTACGACGGCGACGGCAACTTCGACGAGCCGGACGGCTACATCGACCACTTCCAGTCGGTGCACGCTGGCGAGGGCGAAGAAACTGGCGGCGGCGCATATGGCACCGACGCGATCTGGTCGCACCGCTGGTATGCCTTCTACAACAACATCGGCGTCACTGGCCCGGCCTTCAACAAGCTTGGCGGCATCAAGATCGGCAACACCAACCTCTGGATCGGCGACTACACCGTTGAGCCTGAGAATGGCGGCGTCGGCGTGTTCTCGCACGAGTTCGGCCACGACCTCGGCCTGCCCGACCTGTACGACACCTCGGGCAACACCGGCGGCGCCGAAAACTCGACCGGCTTCTGGACGCTGTACTCCAGCGGCTCGTATGGCTCAACCGGCAAGCCCGAAGATGGCATTGGCACCAAGCCGATCCACATGAGCGCCTACGAAAAGATCTTCCTCGGCTGGTCGAACTACCAGGTGGTGAACTACGGCCAGAACGGCTCGATCAAGCTTGGCCCGGCGGAGTACAACACCAAGCAGGCCCAGCAGCTGGTCGTGACCCTGCCCGATAAGCAGGTGAACACCCAGATCGGCGCGCCCTTTGCCGGCTCGT
>LJCR01001510.1 GCA_001399705.1 Kouleothrix aurantiaca | reverse complement strand
CGTAGGCTTGGAGCGCGGGCAGCAGTTCGGTTGCGAGCATGAATTCTCCTCTGTGCGGTGCCGCCGTGGCGCTGAAGCGCTCGGCTCCAGTGGGCGATGGCCGCCTGCGCGGCCTTGTCAGTCTGCGCATGCAGACTTCGCAACGTGTAGCCCGCCCGTTCATGGGCCGGGCGCGGGTGCGCAGTCGTTCGTCGGTGGTTTGCAGTCATTCATCGGCGGTGCGTGGTCATTCATCGACGGTGCATGGTCGTCCGTCGGCAGTACTCAGTCATTCATCGGTGGTCCTCAGTTGTCCGTCGGTGGTCCGTGATCATTCGTCGGTGGTGCGCAGTCATTCGCCGGCGGTGCTCAGTTGTCCATCGACGGTGCATGGTCGTCCGTCGGCAGTACTCAGTCATTCATCGGCGGTGCTCAGTCATCCGTGGGCGGTGTGCCAATTCCCTCGCCCGTGACCAGGTTGATGTAGTGCTGCACCCACGGTGTTTGCGTCGGGTCTTCGCGCCAGTATTCCAGCGTCCACCACATGTAGCGAAAGCCAATATAGCGCGCTGCAATCCGGTAGCGCTCGGCAAAGTCATCGCGCGCAATCGCATAGCCCTGTGCCGCCAAAGCCCGGCGATAGTGTTCGGCCTGAGCCAGGGTGCAGTGATGATGCGGCAGATCGATGTAGAACGGCCCGCGCATCGCCGTTTGCCAGTCGCTAAAATAGGGCTGCCCATCGTCCACAAGCACATTCGATGGGTTCAAATCGGCGTGGATGAGCGTTTGCGATTCCGCGTCATTCAGGAGCGCCGCCATAGCCGCCACGATCGTGGCGGCTGCATCCTCGACACGCGGGATGGAATCGCGGAAGGTCGGAGCAAAGCGCGAATCCGCGAGCGCGCTTTTCCATGCCGGAAGCCACGCCCGCACAAACAGCATGTCGTGAATATAGTTTGCATCCATGGATGGAAGCCACGCGAGCGACTGGTGAGCCTGAAAGTTCGCCGTGTGAATCGCGGCGATCCCTGTCGCTTCACGCGCAAGTTCGCGTTCGCTGATTGGATCAAGCGACGAGGGGCGTGTCTGGTCGCCAAGGTCGCGCAGGCAGATCTGGAGCCGTTCGCCGCGGGCAGTGTGGAGCGTATGCGCAAAGGGAATGTTTGGCTGCTGCTGCGATTGCAAATGCTCAAGCGCCTGCCATTCGCGCTCGTCTGCGTCTTTGGTGATCAGTGAGACGGTCGCCGCACCGTCGGCGGTGGCGTAGTGGACAGCGTGGCGCGCAATCGCAGAGCCAGACATACCACCCGGCAATGGCAAAGATGTGATCTCGGCTATCCGAGCATCAGGTGCCACAAAGCGCCGGAGCGTGCTCTCCAGCAAATCGTAGGTCGGCTGATCTGGCGTAGTCACGCTATACCCTCATAATCCTCTATGCAATCAGCACCGCCGCGCCATCCCAGGCCGGGATGCTGAGAGCGCAGCCAGTCGGGTCGCACACCACTGCCCCGCCGCGCAGCAGCTCGGCGGCGGCCACCACCGGCGCGCCCAGCAGGCGCACGCGCGCCCGCACTTCTTCCGAGCCGTTGTTGGTCAGGATGATCAGGCGCTGGCCGTTCAACTGGAGCAGGTGCGCGTCAATCGCGGGCGGCGTGTTGATCAATTCGAGCGGGCGGGTGATGCCCGCGCTTTCGCCCAGCGCCAGCAAGAGCGCCGCCGCGCTCGGTTCCGCCAGCGCCGCCGCATCCAGGTGCGTGCCAACAT
>LJCR01001511.1 GCA_001399705.1 Kouleothrix aurantiaca | reverse complement strand
GATGGAGCGCCTGGCGCACCGGCGTGCGGCTTACGCCCAGCTCGGCGGCCGGCACGTCGCGCAGGGCGGTGCGAACGCGGCGCAGTATTTCGTTGCGGGCAATGCTCATGGTTGCCTCCTGGTTACAGGGTTACAGGTTCCAATGTTGCAGGTTTACAAGTTTGCAGGTTGCAAGTTGCGCGACGACCAAGACTGGATGATTCACCACAGATGTCCATGCGGCTGCGCCGCACCCTGATGGATGAAAATAGAACGCGAACGGTTCTTGGTTCTTAGTTCTCGGTTCTATTTTCGTGTTAGAGACACAGAGGCACGGAAGTTTAGAGTTACATGGTTGCTGGTTCTCGGTTTGGGCGTATTGCAATACGCCCTTCGCTGGTTCTTGGTTCTGTGTCTGCTGCCCACCGCCTACTGCCCACTGCGCTCACCCCGTCACTTCTTCCCGCCCTCGCGCTCGCGCCACCACTCGCGGAAGGTTTGATCGGCCACCGGGAACAGGTCGCGCATGGCCGTCCAGCCGCCCAGCGGACCCGGCAGGAACGGGATGGCGTCGCCGCGCACCAGCGGCCACTGGCCCAGCCGCCCCAGGCGCTGCGCCTGCTCGTACAGGCGCGGGCTTTCGAACATGTGGCCAAGCGCCTGCATGCCCACGTTCTCCGGGTCGAGCCGGCTGATCAGGCCAGTTTGCTTTTTCCGCACAACACGGGCGCGCATATGCACCAGCACCTCGGGGATGTTGATCTTCACCGGGCAAACCTCGTAGCACGCGCCGCACAGCGACGAGGCGTAGGGCAGCTCGCCGGCCACGTCGACGCCAACCAGCTGCGGCGTCAGGATCGCGCCGATTGGGCCGGGGTAGACCGACTGGTAGGCGTGGCCGCCGGTGCGCTCGTAGACCGGGCAGATATTCAGGCAGGCCGAGCAGCGGATGCAGTTCAGCGTCTGCCGGCCGATCTGGTCGGCCAGCACGTCGGTGCGCCCGTTGTCGAGCAGCACCAGGTGGAACTCCTGCGGCCCGTCGCCCGGCGCCACGCCCGTCCACAGCGAGGTGTAGGGGTTCATGCGCTCGCCAGTGGATGAGCGCGGCAGCAGCTGCAGAAACACCTCCAGATCCTGCCAGGCCGGGATGACCTTCTCGATGCCCATGATCGACACCAGCACCGGCGGCAGCGTCAGGCACATGCGCCCGTTGCCCTCGGATTCGACCACGCAGACCGTGCCGGTTTCGGCTACGGCGAAGTTCGCCCCGCTGATTGCAACCGGCGTGCTGAGGAACTTGCGCCGCAGGTGCGCGCGCGCGACAGCAGCCAGCGCTTTCGGCTCGTCGCTCGGCTGGCTGACGCCGAGCGTGCGCATAAACAGCTCGCGAATTTCGGCGCGATTCTTGTGGATGGCCGGCACCAGAATGTGCGATGAACTTTCGCCCGCCAGCTGAATAATCAGCTCGGCCAGGTCAGTTTCGGTGGCGGCGATGCCGGCCGCGTCGAGCGCGGCGTTCAGCCCGATCTCGTCAGTGGTGAGAGATTTGAAATGAAAGAAAGAGAGAGAGAAGGGGATAGGAAAGATATGAGTAAAGATATGGTTGGAATAGAGGGAGTCGCGCGCCCAGTGCACATGCCCGCCAGCCGCTTCCACCGACGCCTCAAGCTGCAGCAGGTAGTCGTCGAGGTGGCGCAGCGTGCGCTCCTTGAGCGCGCGGCCAGCCTCGCACAGCGCTTCCCAATCGGGCAGTTCGCCCACCAC
>LJCR01001513.1 GCA_001399705.1 Kouleothrix aurantiaca | reverse complement strand
CTAGTAGCACTCCTCGGCCGAGCGCAGGTAGACCTCGGGGTGGCGGTGGCGATGCGCGTCTGCCGCTTCCTCGCTCATCAATCCCGCCAGCACGCGCGGCAGCAGGTCGGCCGCGCCGCTGCCCTCGTCGAACTGCTGCTTGCGCCGCCACGCGATCTCAGACGGCAGCAGATCCTCAAACGCCTTGCGCAGAATCCACTTCTCCTGCGCCTGCGCGTGCGGCAGCTTCAGCGCGGCCGGGATGCGCTGCCCCAGCTCGATCATCCGCAGGTCGAGAAACGGCACGCGCCCTTCAATTGCGTGCGCCATGGTCATCCGGTCGACGCGCTGGAGGTTGATGTTGTGCAGCGTAGTGATCGAGCGGCGCAGCTCGCGGTGCAGGCTGGCGTGGTCAGGGATGCGCTTGTGGTAGGTGTAGCCGGCAAACAGCTCGTCGGCGCCCTCGCCGGTCAGGATCACTTTCACATACTGCGCGGCCAGCCGCGAGGTGAAATAGCACGGAATCGCGCTGCGCACAAGGTCCTGGTCGAAGGACTCGAGGTGGTAGATGATCGTCGGCAGTGCGGCCAGCACTTCGGCGGCGGTGATGACATACTCGTGGTGCTGGGTGCCCAGGTGCCGCGCCACCGCGCGCGCCGCCAGCAGGTCGGGGCTGCCTGCCACGCCCACGGCGAAGCTGTGCAGCTTGCTGATCTGTCTGCGCGTCAGCGCCGCGATGATGCTGCTGTCCAGCCCGCCCGAAAGAAACACGCCCAGCGGCACATCGCTCATCAGGTGCGTGCCGACCGCCCATTCCAGCGTGGCGCGCAGCGCGGCGATATAGGCTTCGGCCGTGTCGTCAACCGGCGGCGCGTCGGGCAGCTCGTAGAAGGTCGCAAAGCCGCTGTCGGAGCTGTAGCACGCGCCGGGCGGGAACTCGCGCACGTTCTCGCACTGGCCGGCCAGCGCCTTCAGCTCGGAGGCGAACAGCACCGCGCCGTCGCGCTCGCCATAGTAGAGCGGCTTGATGCCGATCGGGTCGCGCGCCAGCACCAGCTGGTCGCCCTCGGCGATGGCAAAGGCATACATCCCTTCCAGATGCCGCACCGCATCGAGGCCGTGCGCGTCGTACAGGTGCAGAATGGCTTCGCTGTCGCTGGCGGTGCTGAAGGCGTAGCACCCCGCCAGCGCGGCCCGCAGCTGCGGGTAGTTGTAGATCTCGCCATTGGCGATCAGCGCGCGCGCCCCGCTCCTGTCGAAGATCGGCTGGTGGCCGCCCTGCGGGTCCATGATGCTCAGCCGCCGGTGGCCCAGCACGCCCGCGCCGCCCGGCGACTGGTAGATGCCCGAGTCGTCTGGCCCGCGATGGCTGAGCACATCGAGCATGCGCCGCACCGGCGCCGGGTCGCTGGTGCCCCAAAGCCCTGCGATTCCGCACATGGCAGATCTCCTATTCGGCTGCTGGTCGATTCGGTGCGCGTATACTACTCGATCCCGCCGCACGGTACAAGGGCGACGAGCGAAATATTCACCACAGAGACACAGAGGCACGGAGGTTTTGGGTTGCAGGTTTGAAGATTGACACGTTCCACGTTCGCACGTCGCAGGTTACTGCCTCCTGCCTCCTGCCTCCTGCCTCCTGCCGACTGCCGACCGCTCTGCGCTCTCCGCTCCCCCGCTCCTCGTGGTACCATGGGCGCGCTTCCACCAAACGAGAAATGAGCCTGCGATGATCGAATCGACCCTCACGCTCCTGGAGTGCGG
>LJCR01001512.1 GCA_001399705.1 Kouleothrix aurantiaca | reverse complement strand
CCCCATCTCCGTGTCTCGTGTCGCCCCGGCCTGTCTCAGTTCTCAAACGTTTCTTTCTCGACCAGATGAATATCGACCGGGTAGCGCCCGGTGAAGCAGCCCTGGCAGAAGCCCGCGTCGGCGTGGCCGGTGGCGCGGACCAGGCCATCCAGGCTCAGGTAGGCCAGGCTGTCGACGCCCAGGAAATCTTCGATCTCGGGGATGCTCATGCGGTGCGCGATCAGCTCGGGGTAGGAGGCCATGTCGACGCCGAGGAAGCAGGGGTGGCGGATGGGCGGCGACGACACGCGCATATGCACCTCGACCGCGCCCGCGTCGCGCAGCAGCCGCACGATCGGGCCGGATGTATTGCCGCGCACAATGCTATCGTCGATCAGCACCACGCGCTTGCCTTCCAAGTTGTCGGCCAGCGGGTTGAACTTGAGCTGGATGCCAACCTTGCGCAGGCGGTCGTCGGGCTGAATGAAGGTACGGCCGATATAGCGGTTCTTGATCAGGCCCTCGCTGTAGGGGATGCCCGACGCCTGCGCGTAGCCAATCGCGGCCGGCACCGCGCTGTCGGGCACCGGGATCACAATGTCGGCGTCGGCGGGCGACTCGCGGGCCAGCTCGCGGCCCTGCGCCACGCGCGCGGCGTGGAGCGTCTGCCCTTCCACCAGGCTGTCGGGGCGCGCGAAGTAGATGTACTCGAACAGGCACATGGCGCGGTCGGGCGCGGGCATGCGCGCCACCGTGCGCGGGCCGTCCTCGCCGATCGCAATAATCTCGCCCGGCGCGACCTCGCGCTCGAACTGGGCGCCGATGGTCGCCAGCGCACAGCTTTCCGAGGCCACGACCCAGCCGGTTTCGCCCACGCGCCCGATGCAGAGCGGGTGCAGGCCCCACGGGTCGCGCACGGCGAAGAGCGCATCTTTGGTCAGCACCGTCAGGCAGTAGGCGCCCTGCGCGCGCACCATAAACACGCGCAGCTTCTCATCCCAGGTGCGGCCCTCGCCGCCGGCCAGCATCTGCGTGATCACCTCGCTGTCGCTGCTGGATGTCAGGCCGACGCCGCGATTCAGCAGCTCCTGCCGCAGATCGTGGGCGTTGGTCAGGTTGCCATTGTGCCCAACCGCCAGCGGGCCGAGCGCGCTTTCGACGACAAAGGGCTGGGCGTTCTGGAGCTTCGAGGAGCCAGTGGTGGAATAGCGTGTGTGACCGATCGCCAGGTGGCCTTGCAGCGGGCGCAGGCTGTTCTCGTCGAACACCTGCGCCACCAGGCCCATTTCTTTGTGCAAATTGATCCGCCGCCCGTTCGACACCGCAATGCCGGCGCTTTCCTGCCCACGGTGCTGCAACGAATACAGCCCGAAGAACGTCAGCCGCGCCACGTCTTCATCGGGGGCATAAATGCCGAAGACGCCGCATTCGTGCTGGGGCTTGTCGTCCATCATCTCCTGTGTCTCCTCGCGTGTTGCGCCCTGTTCGCCGGGCGAAAATGGCCGGTTCACACCCGCGCCGTTGTGGGCAAGGCGCATTATAACACCCGTTCTCGGGGCGGGCTTCCCGCCAACCGTAGTGATAATTGGCCACCGAGGGCACGGAGACCACGGAGTTTCCGGTTTCGTAGGTTCTAGGATTTTTCGCAAACTGATGCTTTTTTCTTTGAATACGGTTTTTCGCGCTGTGCGCGAAAAACCGTATTCAAAAAAGATCGTTCTACCTTGCTGCCGCAGGCACATATTGACAAGCACCTGTGCGAAC
>LJCR01001514.1 GCA_001399705.1 Kouleothrix aurantiaca | reverse complement strand
GGCCTGTGGTGGTTGCCGATGTCGAGGCTTAAAGCGCAGCCAGCAGCGCCGTGGCGTGGGCCGCCGATCGCGCATCCCCTGCGTGGGCTAGTTCCGTGAGCAGGGCGGCAATTGGAGCGCCTTCATCGAGCAGCACACGCACAAAGCCATGCGCAGCAGCTAGCTCAAGCGCTTCGCTGAGCAGTGCCAGCGCACGTGGTACATCGCCGCGCGCCGCATCTGCAAGCGCTTCAAGCACCAGCGACTTTGCGCGCAGCCAGGGCAGTTTTTCGCGCTCGGCATAGGCGGCCAGCGGCTCAATCAGCTCGCGCGCCAGCTGGAGGTGGCGCGCATCCGCGCTGGCGCGGTTCTGGGCCAGCAGCACCTGCGCCGCCGCGATGGCAAGGTGCTCGTGGCTGTACGTAACCATGATCGGGCTGATCCAGTAGCGCGCCGTTTGCGGCAGGGCCGATTCAGCGCCGGCCAGTGCCGCAGCCGCCGCGAGATTGCCGGATTGGATGGCGAGCTGGGCCTCAAATGCCTGCAGAATGGGTTGCAGCGCCACCACGCGAAACTGCTCGCCAAGCACACGAGGCTCCCCGGCAAGCGCCAGCGCCTGGGCCGCATCGCCGCGCGCCGCGTGCACCCGCGCCAGCACCAGCGTGCACAGCAGGCTGAGATTTGGGACCGCCAGCTGCCGGGCGCGCGCCACGGCATCGGATGCGCAGGCCAGTGCCGCGTCGAGGTCGTTGGCTTCGCGCAGCAGGTCGGCGCGCGCGGCCAGCACCCACGCGGCATCGGGGGCCATGCCTGCGCCACGCGCGGCGGCCTGCTCAAGCGAGCGCTGGCAGGTCTGGCTCGCCAGAAAGGGCTGGCCCTGCAAGCGTTGCAGGAAGGCCAGGTTAGCCTCGGGCACAAATGTGCCGGTGTCGCCGCCGCCACGCCGGGCCAGCCGCGCCATCTCGGCAAAAGCCTTGGCCGCCCGGCCAGGATCGTGCTGCATCAGGTAGGCACGCGCAAGATAGCCCATCACTTCGCTGCGCACGCCACTATTTGCCGCATCGAGGTCGGCAAGCGCCTGCTGCGCGTGCTGAATCGCCTCGGCGGCCGCGCCCTGCGACGCGGCCAGCCCGGTACGCAGCGCCGCAATTTCCCCGCGCGTGCTGGCAGTGGCTTCGGGCGGGGCGGCCGATTCAAGCGCTTGTTCGGCATGCCGCGCCCACTCGCTAGCCTGCGCCACGTCGGTGAGCAAGGCCAGGCGCGCACGCAGCAGGCACAGCCGGGGCCGCTCGCGCACAATCTGCTCGGGCAGCGCTTCCAGCCACGAACGCAGCGTCTGGTGGTGCTGCATGGTGCCGAGCACGGTCGCGCTGCTGGCATGTTCGACCAGGCGCGTGGCAAGCTCCCAATCCTGGGCGGCCAGGGCATGGCGAAATGCCTCGGCATGCAGGTTGTGGCGCTCGAACCACTGGCCGGCGCGGCGGTGAAGCTGCGCGATATCGGCCCGCGCCACGCCGCGCGCTAAGCGCTCGCGCAAAACATCCGCGAACAGCTGGTGGTAGCGATACCAGCGTCGCTCGTCGTCCAGCGCCACCAGAAACAGGTTTCTTTGCTCGATCTCGCGCAGCAGCAGCTGGCTGTAGGCCGCGTCTGTGGTGTCGGCACCGTCGGCTTCCAGGCCGAGCACCGCGTCACACAACGGGCCACACAAGCGCTCCAGAATCGAGGGTTGCAGCAGAAACGCCTGAATATGCGCAGGCAAGC
>LJCR01000151.1 GCA_001399705.1 Kouleothrix aurantiaca | reverse complement strand
GCCAGATACCCTCTGGGTGCCGCCGAAACGAGACACAAAAAGAGACTTTTCGGGGGCCGGGTACCCTCTGGGTGCCCCCGAAACCCCCGCTGAGATAATTCTTGACCGGCGCTCTAGGGGTGGATGTGGGCCTGATCGCGCAGCGTCACCACGACATCCCATGTCAGCGCGCTTCGGGTCACGTCGTCCGCGATGTCCCAGAGGTCGCGAATGGTGCCGGGTCACGTCGTGCCGCGCCGAAGCTGATCGGTGACGCTGGCCCGCGTATGGTCATCCTGCCCCGCCCACCGCTCGCCCGGTGCCTCAGGCGCCGCCGAGTCGTCGTCGGTGTCACTATCGCCAATCGTGGCAGGCGACGTGAGACAGGCGACCAGGTCTTCTGCGGCACCCCGGTGTTCCAGAGTGATGCGCCCGCGTGCGTCAAAACGGCGCGTGTACGCGAACGACTCCGCCGCCAGGCGCATCGCGAGGAACGCATGGACAGGCCAGCAGGCCCGGCGCAGCCCGCACCAGCGCGGATCGTCTGCGCGGCGCGGCCACGTCTATGAGGCCTGGCTCCTCCACGAGGATCGCCCGCGCCAGCGCGGACCCCGTGTCAAGGAGCGCCCGATTCCAGGCGCGGGCCGCTGCGCTTCAATGGAGTCTGCCTGATCGTTGGGGCGGGCCAGCACCCGCTGCGCGATCTCGTCGAGCGCCGCCGCCTCGATCGGGCTGAGCGGCATCTCGCGGGCCAGAATATCTGGCTGGTCTGTTTTTGGGCTCCATAGGCGTGCCATGCCAGCATCGTTAAGTGAGCGATCGGGGCAATAAACCCCAGGTAGTCTATCGGCGAATTTCTGTCGTTAGTGCTGGTGGTACAATGATCGTGTGCGACATACTCACACGTATGGTGGCGAACGATGCACCCCAGGATGAACCAGTCTGTAGCGACAAACCTGACGCTGGCCTGCATCGTGGTTGGGTTCCTCCTTCTCGCACTTGCTGCCTGTGGCAGTGAAACGACCTCAATCGCGAGCGACCCTCCAGGAGCGCTGGTGCGGCTTCAACGGAACGACGCCGCGACGACGCTGCCAGGTGATTTCACCGTGTTTAGCAACGGTGGTCTCCAGCTCTACCTCGGCGATCGCGGCGCGCTGCGGAAGACGGTGGCACCCGCTGACCTGACCGGACTCCAGGCCACGCTCAATGACCCCGCATTGGACACTCTGGCTGATACCTACCCGGTCACGCTCCCCGCCAATGCCGGCGACACGCTGACGATCTACGGCGCCCATCGCCGCACGATCCGCTACGATCCAGGCTCACATGATCTCCCGGCAGTGTTACAGCGTCTGATAAGCGAGGTCATGGGGCTGCGGAAACGCTTTTAGGATCTGCCGGCTAATCATACACAAAGCAGTCTACCATGACATCCTGACCAGCAGATCGAGGCGACTTTTACCCCAGAGATACCGTGCTGGTTTGTTCGCGTACAGAAGAACCGCATGTTGAGTCTCGTAATGTCGACTCAACACACTTTTATACAGTAGGGCCTCTTCTGTCATAGCCAGCATCATTCGCCCGTCTACGGCACAACCTCCTTGATCGCCTGCTCGACCCGCTCGCGCGTTGGGACGCCAACAATGGTCGCTCGCGCCGTCCCCGTCTTGTCAATCAGCACGATCGTCAGATGCCCGCGGACCTGATAGCCCTGGGCCAGTCTCTGCCCGTCCGAAGAATTGAAATCCACGCGCATGAAGCGCAGGCGGGTTCCGTAGGTCTGCTCAAGCCCATCCACGATGGGCGCGGTTTGCGCTCAGGGCGCTCAGTTATCGGTGTAGAAGAACAGCAGTGCCGGGCCGCTGACCGTCGTCGTGGGTACTGCGGCTCCGCTGCTCCCGCAGGCGCTCAGGATGATCAAGACACAGCCGAGCAGCCCCACTGTGCGCGTAAACGCAAGCATGCTACGCATACATCCTCCACAGACTGATCTCGACGCATGGCCTAGTATAGTATATCTGACAAGTTCTGCAGCGCGCTACCACCGTGAAAGCCTGCTCCAGCACCTGCGCGTTCGTGAGATGCACTAATTGTCACACTGGTGTACGTTTTGCGACACCTCCCTCGCAATGCCGCTCTGGCGAGGCCAACACAGCGCGATCCATTCGCGTCGACGTTTGCCTTGCCACAAATGGCGTGTAAACACTTAGCTCGCTATCCGTGCGAGCATGGCATCGAGTACATGTGTCGCAAGATCATTCGGATCCACCTGCGCTTGATTCAAGCTCAGCGCGATTACTACATTGCTCTCCGGTGCATACCACAATGCGGCGCGAAAGCCGCCATAGCCGCCGATGTGCCCTAAGACCAGTCCTGCCCCTTTTGCGCGCGGCTGTCCCTGCGCATCGTCTCTGATTGGCAACCGGTTACGCATGACACCTAAGCCGTACTCAAGATCAGGCATATCATATTGCCCTCGCCCACTCACAAACTGAAACATCAGATCGCGTGTTTCAGCCCGGAGCAGATCTTCCGTAAACAGCGCACGTCCAAATCGCTGGAGTTCCTCGGCAGTCGTTGCAATATTGGCCGTGGCAAACGCGAATGACATCGATGCGTTTGTGATGTCAGTTCCTTTTGTATAGCCGTGCGCCAGTGTACCCTCTACCGTCTCTTGTGGTAGAAAAAATGTTTGGCGCATTCCAAGCGGCTCGAAAATGCGCTGCCGCATCTGCTGTGCGAGCGGCTGACCTGTCACCTGCTCAACAAGCATACCGAGAATAACGTAGTTGGTGCTGGAGTAATCCCAGCGACCCGCTGAGTTTGGCGGAAACCGTGTCGCATAGGCGACGAGTTCCTCGGGCTGCCATTCGCGATTTGGCTCGCGTTGGGTTTGGGCGACAAAGTTGCGGTCCTCCAGATAATCATAGAGGCCGCTGGTGTGCTGAAGGAGCTGCCGGACAGTGATCGTGTCGGCGTTGGGAACACTATCTGGTAGCCAGGTTGCGATTGGCGCATCCAGCTCGATGGTTCCTTCTTCAATGAGCTGCAACACGACGACTGCTGTAAACATCTTGCTGACGCTCGCGATCCGCACGGGGGTGTTTGGCTCCATTGCCAGACCCTGTTCGCGGTCGGCGAGGCCACTTGCGCCCGTCCACGACGCGTACCCTGGAACACTGACTGACAGGACGGCACCAGGAACGAAGCTATCGGCAACCGCCTGATCCAGAAGATACTGTAGTTCCGTCGTGAGCGTGGGATCGAGCGGTGGCGCAGGAGTGACCGTTGTTGCCGGAGGCTGGACCGTCTGGGGCGCGGCGCGTACATCCGTATCGTTCGTCCGTGTGTCACGAGGCACACCTGTCGCTGCACTTCCATTCGTTTCCGCGCTGCCAGGTAGTGCTGTGGGGACGGGTGATGCTGCGGACGCCGCGGTTGGCAACACCGTCGCGATAGTATGCGTGTGTGGCGAGGCGGCGTTTGTGGGACGTAGCGCGATGGAAATCGCACAGGCCATGACGATGAGCAGCACACACGTCCCGGTTGCCAGCGATCCGTAATGCTGCATGATCCGTGACATCAGTTGTCTCTTCGGGCGGCATAGTGCTTTCCATGTCCCAGCCACGCCGTGCTTGCGGATAGGCTGCTCGACGAAACGATACGACGCAGCAGCGATCGTAATTGTCAGGCCAAACCGAAGTACCTCAAGCGGCCAGCCGCTAAAGGGAACGTCGATATCCGGCCGTGTGACCATGAAGATCGGCCAGTGCCAGAGGTAGAGACTGTAGGAGCGAAGACCGATCCAGCGCAGCGGGCCCAATTCGAGCAGCCGCGGCAGGAATCGTGCGTGGGGGTAGGTTGTTGCGACGATAAGGATAGTTGTGGCGATTGCCACAAGCTGGAATCCACCACGGTAGAGCAAGGGATGCTGTTCGAAAAGCCAGCCGTATGCGAGTAGCAGCCCTACAAGCATGCTCGCGCCCACGACGTCAAGGGCGAGGCCGATTCTGCGATTCACCGTGGATATGCCACCTGGCGTCCATACCAATGCCAGCGCAGCGCCTATCAGCAATGCCGAAGCTCTCGTGTCCGTGGCATAGTAGATCCGCGATGGATCTAGCCCTGGCTGATACAATACGAACAGTAGCACTGCGCTCGCAATAGCAGCGGCAATAACGCCAGCGAGAAAGCCGAGCGGACGCAACAAGCGCATTCCAAAGGCAAACACGAGAGGCCAGAGCGGATAAAACTGCTCTTCTACCGCCAATGACCAGAGGTGCTGGAGCAGCGAGGGGCGGTCCAGGGCATCGAAATAGGATTGCTGGCTGAGCACGAGCTTCCAGTTCATGACATAGCCGAGCGCTGCTAACATATCGCCTGCAAGCGATCGCAGATCGTTGGGTAGCAGGATGGCGGTAATGGTGAACGTCCCTGCGAGGGTGAGCAGCAACGCAGGCAGTAGGCGGCGCGCACGGCGCAGCCAGAACGACGTGATACTAATCTGCCCGCTGTGCCGGAACTCGGCGAGTAAAAGCGCAGTGATAAGGAATCCACTGAGGACAAAAAACGATTCGACTCCCAGATACCCGCCTGCGACATTGTAGCCAGCGTGGTAGAGCATGACCGCGGCGACGGCAAACGCGCGCAGCCCGTCAAGTCCCGGAAGATATGATATATGTGTAGCTTGTGGTTCTCTTCCGCCAGGTGCCGCAGACACAGTCGAAGCCATCGCGTATCCCCTCAGGCTCTCGCTGACATAGTACAATCATGACGCCATTCCTTCCACAGTGAACCATATTTTCTACACTTGTTCACTGCCAGACAGTTTCTTTTGCGTTATTTGACACATTTGTGTGTGAAATAATACGACGACGTGCAATGTAGATGCCTAACATACGGTTGTGCGATGATGCAGTAGTGGACCCGAGTAAGCCGGGAAGATGCGCCGCAGCCTGCCCGGTGTGGTGATCCACCACACACCATCTCAACGGCACTACCATCTTTTGCACTACAAAAAAGTGCAATGTATATGCCACTATACAAGAACCCAAAGGGCCGCTCATCCCCCATGAGCGGCCCTTTGGGTTTATTGCGTGACGGCTGCAAATGTACTTGTAACCGATCGTGCAGATTTTGACCGGGCCACCGGCGTCATCCCGACCATGCAAGTGCTATGGTATCATGATTGCTTGCCTACGCGGGCAGGAGGCTCATAATGATGGCGATGATGCAATGGTCATCTGCGCTGGAGGCCCTGACGGAGCGCATCGGTCCGCGCTTCGCGCGCTCGGAGGGCACACAGAAGAAGGACCATCTCAAAAGCCTGGCACTCTAAACCGCGAACTGTAGTATCAGGATACATGCCGTTGTGAAAGGCAAACAGGGTATGCAGATTGCTGATGCATCGGCCCCAGGGTCGCTTCCGGTGCGCCCGGCGCTCCGCGATATCAGCCTCTGGTTTGTGCTGATCACGCTGGCAGGGACGACGCTGCTGCATTACCTGACCGACATCCACCTCATCCCCTACCACTCGATCTACCGCAGCCTCTACTACGTTCCGATTGCCGTGGCCGCTGTGCGCTACGGCCGCCGCGGCGGGGTGCTGACCGCGCTGACCGCCAGCGCCCTCTACATCCCGCACGTCATCTTATCGTGGGGCATCATGCTCGACGATGGGGTCAACGATCTGCTGGAAAACGCCGTGTTTCTGTTCGTCGGCGCGTTCGCCGGCAGTCTCGCTGACGCGGAGCGCCGTCAGCGCCAGCGCGCCCAGGAGGCCGCCCAGCAGCTCGCCGCCGCGAATGCGGCGCTGCAGACGCAGGCAGCCGTTGCCGAGCGCATGCGCGCATCGATTGCCTCAATCCTGGAAAGCATTGACAGTGGCGTGCTGACGCTGGACACCCATGGCAACGTGACGACCATCAATCGTGCCGCCCAGGCGCTGCTCCATGGCCCGAATGGCAGCACCACACAGCTGCCGCAACTGATCCGCGACTATCTCGCCTCGGGTGCGCGCGGCTACCGCCAGGTGGCCATCAAGAACCGCCAGCTCGGGCTGCATGGCTCGCCGCTGGTCGGCGCGCATGATGAGACGATTGGGACGGTACTCGTGCTCGACGATCTGACCGAGCTGCGGGCGCTCGAAGAGCAAATCC
>LJCR01001509.1 GCA_001399705.1 Kouleothrix aurantiaca | reverse complement strand
GCGCCCCGGTGCTCGATCACCGCGAGAAGCTGCTGGGGCGCATGCTGGTGTTCCGCGATATCACGCGCGAGCGCGCCGTCGAGCAGATGAAAACCGACTTTGTTTCGACTGTTTCGCACGAGCTGCGCACACCGCTGACCTCGATTCGCGGCGCGCTTCAGCTGGTGGTGGGCCGGCCACAGCAGCCCGAGCTTGGCCAGCGCACGCGCGAGCTGCTCGAAATTTCGCTCAAGAACAGCGAGCGCCTGATTCGCCTGATCAACGACATTCTCGATATTTCGAAAATCGAACAAGGATCGCTGCAGCTTCGCCGCACCTCGCTCGATCCGCTGGCGCTGTGCCAAAATGCTGTGCAGGAAGTCGAAGCGATTGCGGCCGGGCGCAATGTTGCGCTGCACATCCAGGCCCACAACAACCTGCCGCCGATCAGCGCCGACCAGGACCGCGCGCTGCAGGTGCTGACCAACCTGCTGTCAAATGCGATCAAGTTCTCCGAGCCCGGTCAGTCGGTTGAGCTTTCGGCCGTGCAGGGTGGGGCGATGATCTATTTTGCAGTACGCGATTATGGCCGCGGTATTGCGCCAGAAGATCACGAGCGGATCTTCGAGAAGTTCCATCAGCTCGACAGCTCGCTGACGCGCAACGCGAGCGGCACCGGGCTGGGCCTGGCGATCTGCCGGGCGCTGGTGGCCGAACAGGGTGGACGGATCTGGCTCGATAGCGCGCTGGGAAAAGGCGCAACCTTTACCTTCACGCTGCCGCTGGCCGGCCAGGAAGATCTTTTCGTTCCGCGCGGCGACTTCAACCAGCCCACCATTCTTGTTGCCGACGACAACCTTGCGACACGCCAGATCATTCGCGCGATGCTTGAGCACGCCGGCTACCAGGTGGCCGAAGCCGATGGCGGCGCGGCAGCGCTACAGCTGGCACGCTTTCTGCAACCGGCCCTCATTACGCTCGACGTGATGATGCCCGATCTCGATGGCTTCGACGTTGCCCAGCTGCTCCACACCGACCCGCTGACGCAGGCGATTCCGGTGCTGTTTGTGTCGGCCAGTGGCGAGGAAGATCGCGCACAAACACTGGGAAGCTACCTTTCCAAACCGTTCACTGCCGACGAGCTGTTGCGCGCAATCCGCCGGCTCACCGGAACACCACGCCGCCACGTGCTGGTTATGGACGATGATTATCATGTTCGCCCAGCGCTTGTTCAGCTGCTTCAACGAGGAGGTTTTGTTGCAAGCGAGGCCGGGGATGCCCGCAGCGGGCTGGCAATGCTCGAAAACAACCCGCCCGATCTGGTGCTGCTCGATCTGCGCATGCCCGACGCCGATGGGTTTGAGCTGATCTACAAACTGAAGCACGACTCGCGCTTCAGCCATATCCCCATTGTTGTGCTCACCGTGCGCGACGGGCACCCCGACGCCGAAATGCGCGCGATGGCACTTGGGGCGGTGCGCTATCTCGAAAAGCCCATTTCGTCGGACGAGCTACTGGCCGAAATTGAGCGACTGCTGCAATGAACCATCCGCCGGTACGCGATGGCGGCGCTATCTACTGAGACACTATGAACGAACATTCTCCAGAATACGATAACGATGCGTACTTTATCCACGCATTTACCTCGCCTATCACGGCCATGCGCGGCGCCCTTGATCTGCTGCACAGCCCCGCGCGCACCCTTGACGACCCGCTGACCCAGAGTTTGCTCGCGACTGTCGAGCGCAACCTGCTGCGGCTAAGCG
>LJCR01001508.1 GCA_001399705.1 Kouleothrix aurantiaca | reverse complement strand
CTCATGTTGTCGGGCATCGTCAGAATGATCCGGTAGCCCTTTGCCGCCGCGACAAACGCCAGGCCAATGCCGGTGTTGCCACTGGTCGGCTCGACGATGACCGTCTCGCCCGGCTTGATCTTGCCTTCGCGCTCGGCTGCCTCGATCATCGCCAGGCCAATGCGGTCCTTCACGCTGCTGGCCGGGTTGAAGAACTCCAGCTTCGCCACCACGGTCGCCTGCGTGTCGTTCACGCGGTTCAGGCGCACCAGCGGCGTGTGGCCCACAAGCTCGGTGATATTATTATAGATCCGACCCATCACATCCTCCATTTGTTGTGTTTGTATATCAAATTACTGCGTATTGTACTCAGCGCATTGCAATGCGTCAAGCGTAAAAGTGCGTTTACTTTTCGCGCAGGCGTGTGGTGCGAATTATACACCCGAACCGGGCGGCGCGGGCACTTGACGCGGGCATAGCTCGGTCGTATACTAGGAATTAAATAGACCGACGGTCGGTTTATTAAGGGACGTAGATGGCGCGCACCGTTAAAGAGCATGAATACAACGCCCGGCGCAATGAGATTCTGGATGCAGCGCAGCGCCTGGTGACGACCATCGGCTACGAGCAGATGTCGATTCAGCACGTGCTCGACGCACTGCAGATCTCGAAAGGCGCGTTCTATCACTACTTTGGCTCGAAGCATGCCCTGATGGAAGCGCTTGCGGAGCGGCAGCTCGACGAGGCCGAGCAGCGCCTGCTGCCAATTGTGCGCGATCCCGAGCTTTCCGCGCTGGCGAAATTCAACCACTTTTTCGCGGCAGGCAACTCCTGGAAGCTTGAACAGAAAGATTTTCTGCTCGAGCTCATGCGTGTGTGGTATGCCGACAGCAATGTGATCATTCGCTACAAAGTGCGCATGGCGGCGCTGCGCGTGCTTGCGCCGCTGCTGGCCGAAATTGCCCGGCAAGGCGTGGCCGAGGGCACGCTCAACGCTGCTTTCCCCGATCAGGTTGGGCTGATTCTGATCAGCCTGGCGTACGATTTTGGCGACCTGCTGACCGAGCACCTGCTGGCGCGCGAGCCGGCCGCCGTCAAGGTGCAGCGCCTGGAGCAAACCCTGGCCGTGTATGCCGACGCGATTGAGCGCGTGCTGGGCACTGCGCCCGGCGCGCTGACGATTGCCGACGCGGGTGTGCTGCGCGCCTGGGCCGCGGCGACCAGCGAAGACGCCGAGGATATGGTGGTGGAAAACACCACAGGTGGGACGAATGGCGCTCATTCAGGCTGAAGAACTCACCCGCGTGTATGGCGCGGGCGAAACGGCGGTCACCGCGCTCGACCACGCGAACCTGAGCGTCGAGGCGCGCGAGTTTGTGGCGGTGATGGGGCCGAGCGGCTGCGGGAAATCCACGCTGCTCTACCTGCTGGGCGGGCTCGACCGGCCAAGCAGCGGGCGCGTGCTGATCGGCGGCGTGTCGATTGGCGAGATGCCCGACGACGAGCTGACGCGCCTGCGCCGCCAGAAGATCGGCTTTGTGTTCCAGTCGTTTAACCTTATTCCCATGCTCGATTCGGTTGACAATGCCGCGCTGCCGCTGACGCTCGACGGCGTGCCGGCCGAGCAGGGCCGCGCGCGCGCGACCGAGTGGCTGAAGAAAGTTGGGCTGGGGCACCGTTTGAGTAGCCGGCCCGACCAGCTTTCGGGCGGGCAGCAGCAGCGTGTAGCGGTCGCGCGCGCGCTGGTGGCCGAGCCGCAGCTGGTG
>LJCR01001507.1 GCA_001399705.1 Kouleothrix aurantiaca | reverse complement strand
GCATTCTGTTGCAGCCGCGCACCGGCTTCATTGCCGCCACTGGCGCGACGCTGCTGATGGCCGTGCTTGCCCTGCTGCTCGGCCAGGAAGAGCAGATCTGGCACCTGCCATTTATGGCGGCCACGGTGCTAAGCTACCTGAGCGCAACGGTTGCCAAGCTGGCGTCGCAGAGATTTGCCGCCGCCGTCGAGTGGGCGATCGACAGCTACCACAAGGTCGAACGGCGCGAGACTCAGCTCTACGAAAGCGAAAAGCAGCTTCAGCGCGCCCTGCGCGACCAGGATTACCTGAACAGCCAGCTGCAAAACACCAACAAGCAGCTTGAAAATGCCCGGGCCGTTGCCGAATACGCCAACCGCATGAAATCGCACTTTGTGGCGAACATGAGCCACGAGCTGCGCACGCCGCTGAACGCGATCATCGGCTTTTCGTACATCCTCAAGCAGGAGCTGAAAGGCCCGCTGGCGCCCGAGCAGCACGACTACATGGGCCGGATCTACGACTCGGGCAACTACCTGCTCAAGCTGCTCAACGACATTCTCGACAACGCCAAGATCGAGGCCGGGCGGCTTGATTTGCAGCGCGAGCCAAGCCAGATCGAGCTGGTGGTGCAGGAAGCGCTGATTACCGCCAGCAGCCTGACGCTGGGCAAGCCGATCATGTTGCGCAGCGAGATTGCGGGCGACCTGCCGTTGGTGTATATTGACCGGGTGCGCGTGGCGCAGGTGCTGCTCAACCTGCTCTCGAACGCGGTGAAATTCACCGAGCACGGCTGCATTACGCTGCGCGTCTATGGCAACGCCGGCGAGGCGCAGCCCGACGCCAGCCAGGTGATTGTCGAGGTTGAAGATACCGGCATTGGCATCGCGCCCGAGAATATCGATATTATTTTCGAAGAATTCCGCCAGGCCGACGAAACGCTCTCGCGACGCTACAGCGGCACCGGCCTGGGCCTGCCAATCAGCCGCCGGCTGGTCGAGCTGCACGGCGGCCAGCTGACCGTGACAAGCAAACTTGGCTATGGCTCGACCTTCCGCTTCATCGTGCCGGCCGCCACTGCCGAAGACATGTGCGCCGTAAGCGAGCGCCTGAGCATGCCGATCAAGATCGAAGAAGCAGAGTTCCTTTCAACCCAGCCCGAAGCAAGCCCGGCAGTGCTGAATTAACTGGCTGCCATCACCGCAGGGGAATGATATGACGCAACCTTTTGCGCGCCAGCACAACCCAACACCGATCGACAACCCGGAAAATGCGTATATCATCCTGGTGGAAGACGACCCGAACTCCTACCTGGTGATCGAAGAGCTGCTGAAGCATGCCGGATTCAAGCACTTCTACCATCGCGGCAGCGGCGCAAAGATCATCCAGCTGATCGAGGCGCTGCCCCAGGTCGATCTGGTGCTGCTCGACATTGGCCTGCCCGGCGAAGATGGCTTCTCGGTGCTCAAACGCCTGCGCGCCCACCCGCAGTCGGCGCGCGCGCACATCGCCGCCGTCACCGCCAACATCATGCACCAGACGCGCCTGCGCGCCAAGGATGCCGGCTTCGACAGCTTCATCAGCAAGCCCATCCACCCCGACAAAATCTGCGACCAGATCCGCCGCATGCTCAACGGCCACACCTTCTGGTGGTAAACATTCGTTGCGCGATGTGCAACACGGCGTTGACAAACCTGCCCCCGGCTGCTATACTGCGCGCCAATTGAAGAACGCTCATCAAGAGGGGTGGAGGGAACGGCCCTGTGA
>LJCR01001504.1 GCA_001399705.1 Kouleothrix aurantiaca | reverse complement strand
GGGATGACAAGGCCCGAGCGGTGCTCGGGGGCGGCGCTGGCCGAAAGCGTGAAGCCGCGCTCCTGCAAATCGCCAATCGCCACGCCCGCCAGCATCAGCACGCGCTCGGCCACACGCTCGATGCCGATTTCCTGCAGCAGCGCCAGGCTCGCGCGCAGCCCAGCCTGCCCCAGCGCGTTCGCCGAGCCAAGGTTGAAGCGCTCGGCCGTCGGCAAGAGCGTGAAGTTATAGTCGAGAAAATTCATGCCATCGACGGTGCTGCCCGCGCCGACGTAGGGGCCGGCGCCCAGCTCATGCATCAGCTCGCTGCGCACATACAGAAAGCCCGCGCCAATCGGCCCGAGCAGCCACTTCTGCGAGCCTGCCGCCAGAAAATCGACCTGCGCCTCCTGCACGTCGAAGGGCAGCGCGCCAAGCGACTGAATGCCATCCACCACGAAGTAGATGCCGCGCTCCTTGCACAGCTTGCCCACCGCCACAAGGTCGTTGCGGAAGCCAGTGGCAAACACAACCGTGCTCATCGCAATCACGCGCGTGTGGCTGTCGATGCGCGACTCAAGCAGGTTCAGGTCGAGCCCGCCATTCTTCTGCGGCACAAACTTGGTGAGCACGCCGCGATGTGCCAGGTTCATCCACGGGTAGATATTGGCCGGGTAGTCGCCGTCGAGCACCAGCACATTGTCGCCCGGGCGCAGCGGCAGGCTCAGCGCGGCGGTGTTGATGCCGGTGGCGGTATTCGGCATCAGCACAATTTCGTCGGCCGAGCGCGCATTCACCAGGCTCGCGACGCGCTGGCGCAAATCTGTTTGCATGGCACCCATGGCCGGGCGATACTCGCTGATTGACTGGGTGGCGCACAGCTCGTTGAAGGCCTGCATGTCGGCAACGGCGCGCGTGTTCAGCGGCGAAACACCGGCGTGGTTGAAGAAGGCCAGCCGCCTGGTGATTGGAAACAGCTCGCGATAGGGGGTTGGGTCGAGCATGGTCGTTCCTTTCCATAGCCAGAGGAAGCAGCGGGGGATGTAACGCCGGGCGCGGCGGCGCGACTATTCACGTATAATTGGCACGCTTTGGAATGCCAATCATACCACAAGAACTGTGAGCACGACCATGAACGACCTCGCCGGCCAGCGCGCCGCAAAAGATCACTACTTCAAGCACAGCCCCGAATCGCCCATCCCGCGCGCCGAGCGCGCCGACTTCGCCGGCCTGCACTACTACCCCGAGAATGAGGCGCTGCGCCTGGTGGTGCGCCCCGAGGAGTTTGAGCCGAAGGAAGCCATCCAGATGCTCACCAGCACCGGCGGCGAGCAGATCTACCAGCGCTGGGGGCGCTTTGCCTTCGAGAGCGAGGGCCAGCCGGCCGCGCTCACGATCTACTACGCGACGTGGGGTGGCTACTTCGTGCCTTTTGTCGACGCCACCAGCGGGCGCGAGACCTATGGCGCGGGGCGCTACCTGGAGCTCGAGGAGCTGGGCGACGGCAGCTTTCTGGCGGATTTCAACCTGGCGTATAATCCCTACTGCGCCTACAACGACCGCTACAGCTGCCCGATCCCGCCAGCAGAAAACCGCGTGGCTGCGCCGATCCGCGCGGGCGAGATGGCGTATGGGGCGGGGCATTAGATCGGGATGTTGGTTTGCTCGGGCCGCAGGGCCGCTCTGCTTTGATTAGGACGCGCTGTCTCTGTCGAGCGCCGTTTGCTCAGGCCGCAGGGCCGCTGGGGCTCGCGCCGCCCCAGCACCC
>LJCR01001503.1 GCA_001399705.1 Kouleothrix aurantiaca | reverse complement strand
GCCTTTGGGCTTGTGTACGCCCTGACGTGGCTGCCTGGCCTTGGCGAGCCCGATTGGCAGATGCAATCGCTGGGCGCGCTGCTCGCCAGCGTTGGCGCAAACATCTCGGCGCTGCCCGAGCCGGTGCAGTTCTGGCCGGCTCTGTTCTTGGTATCGACACTGGGCGCGCCATTCATCAACGGCCTGTTCGGGCTGGGCGAAGAGATCGGCTGGCGCGGCTTTCTGCTGCCTCGGCTGATGCCGCTTGGCAAAGCGCGCGCCTACCTGCTGCTGGGGGTGATCTGGGGTCTGTGGCACGCGCCGCTGGTTGCGGTTGGCTTCAACTACCCCGGCTACCCGATCCTTGGCATTGTCTGGATGTGCGGGCTCACCACGGCGATTGGCATATATTTCAACGAGCTGGCCCTGCGCGAGCGCAGCACGCTGCTCGCCGGCTGGCTGCACGGCCTGTTCAACAGCCAGAGCTACGGTGTCTGGCGCATTCTGTTCCCCAACGTCAACCCGCTCATAGGCGGCATCACCGGGCTGATCGGCATTGGTGTGTGGCTCGCGATCGGACTGAACGAAGCGCGGCGCACGAGTGTTCCGGCGAAGCGGCCTCGCGTCGCGGCAGATCAGGTGGTGTGAGGGGCGACACGGAGGAGGATATGAGATGAGTCGTGAGCGTATCATCTGGCAACAGCTTTGCACGCGCGCCACTTAAAATCTCTGCCCTCTGGATGTGCAACCCACTCGCCGGCCTTGCCTGATTCGCGCCGCTCAGCGCCGCCGGCGGGTGGTTGGTGTGGCCGCACAGCCATGATCGGCCCCGCAATCCATCCAAAGATAGACGAGTGCGCCTCGCTTCCGCGCTATGATCGGCGTATGCATGTTTCTAATATGCAGGGATTTGAGAGTAAATCATGAAACATGGCACAACACTCATCTGGCTGATTGTGCCGCTCGGCGCGCTGGCGCTGTTCGCGGCCGGAATGGGCCTGTTCTACAGCACTGCCGGCCAGCCCTACCCGCTGACTTCGTTTCGCGGCGAGGCGGTGACGATCAACGGACGCGGGCTGTATTTCTACGACACGGTCAGCACCGCCGCGCAGATGCGGGCGAACGACCTTGTGACGCTGGCGATTGGCCTGCCGCTGCTGGCAATGGCGACATGGCTGGCGCTGCGTGGCTCGCTGCGCGGGCGCTTGCTGCTGGCCGGCACGCTCGGCTTTTTCCTCTACACCTACCTGTCGATGGCAATGCTGACAGCCTACAACGCGCTGTTTCTGGTGTATGTCGCCGCGTTTGTGCTGAGCCTGTATGCCTTTGTCATCACCATGCTCTCGTTCGACCTGGCCGACCTGCCGCGCCATTTTTCCGCGCGCCTGCCGCGCCGCGCGCTCGCCGCGCTGCTGTTCGCAATTGGCGGCTTTCTCGTGCTGGCATGGCTGGGCCGCATCGGGTCGCCACTGCTGCGCGGCACAACGCCCGCGCTCGAAAACACGACCACGCTGGTGATTCAGGCGCTCGACCTGAGCCTGATCGCGCCATTGGCGATTCTGGCGGGCGTGCTGCTGCTGCGCCGCAGCGCGCTGGGCTACCTGCTGGCCTCGGTGGCGGTGCTGAAAGGGCTGACGATGGCGCTGGCCGTGAGCGCGATGGGCATTAATATGGCGCTGGCCGGCGTGCCCGACAGCCCGGCAATTGTCGCGCCGTTTCTGGTGCTGACGCTGCTGAACCTGCTCGCGGCCGTGGCGCTGCTCAGGAA
>LJCR01001506.1 GCA_001399705.1 Kouleothrix aurantiaca | reverse complement strand
GACAGCGGGGGGGGCGCCATGGCGGCGGTGGTGGTGAACTGGATGGTGTATTCGAGCACCTGGTTGGGATGTACATCGACCAGGCCATCGTCCTTGCTCACCACAACGCGCGGCGTGGGCGGCTGCTGGAAATAGGCCGGCACGCCCTGCTGCCCCTCTTGAATGAAATGGCGGTCGTTGCCGGCGCAGGTCACGATCTTCCACCAGCCTGATTCGGGATTGGTGACGATGTCGCCGGTGCCGCGGCTGGTGCGCGAACCAGTGTTCCACACGCCGCGCGCCGACGAAGTGCCGGGGAAGGCTGTGCCGCTTGGCGAGTAGTAGATAATCCCGCCGCTGATATCCATGTCGAAGTTGTGAAAGGCGACCTGGGCCGACCCGGGCGCAACATATTCGTAGAGCGTCAGGCAGTTCGCTGGATTCTGCGGGTGCTTGAAGGCGGTTTGCAGCGCGCCGATGATGATCTCATCTCCCGTGCCGGGCTGGCCGTCGGGGTCGTCGTAGTTGGCGGGCGTGCGGTTGTTTGGGTTGTTGTCGGTGTCGAAGCCGGCGCGCACCCGCCACACATTGCCATTGTCGCCCTGTGCTTCCGAGCGCACCAGGTAAGTGCCGCACTGCACCGGCGCGGGCAATGTGTACAGGCGCTTCCAGTTGGTGGCCGCGTTGGTGGCGGGGTAGCTGCGCTGCACCAGGCTGCCGGGCGCGCCGGGGCCGGGGTCGCCAATGCCCGGGCCAATCTTGATGTTCCGGCTGTACAGCTCGAAGGTTGTGGCGAGGCCGGGGTCGTTACGCAGCTCGTCGGCCGCGCCGCTGCCCGACATCTCAGGGCTGTACAGATCGATCATCACCGGCTTGTCGGCGGGCCAGCCGCACGGAACGGCGAGCTGGACATAATAGTAGCCGCTGCCCTGGCCATTTTGCGTGTTGCTGTACCACGCGCCCTGCGTGATCGGGAAGTTGGGGCCGAACGTCTCGACAACATAATCGTCAACGCCGACGGGAGGCAGTTCGGCCGCGCGCGTGGGCTGGAAAATAATGCCCAGCAGAAGCGCCAGCGGAAGGACAAAGCCCAGCGCCCAGGCGAGCCGGGCGCGGCGTGGGGAAGAGATGATCGATCGTTTCACAATAAACCTCAAGCTTTTGCGGGGGCAGGAATTTTTCTTTTGCGCTCACAACGACATCTCTTTTCTGCCCGGCGGGAATCAAGCCTCCGTATGGTAGTTCATGGATATAAAAAGGGGGCGCTGCGTGGGGCGAAATACATAACAGTTTGTTTAGCGCTGCGCTGGCTGTATCACCGTTTTGGCTGCCGTGGTGCGCTTTGCGGCGAAAGAAATCGCTCCCTGGGCGGCACCTTACGCCATGCTGAGTGCGCGCCAACGCCGCCGGGCCACGCATGCGCGCAGCCCGGGCAGATAACAGCTCTGTAAGATTGTGATTCTTAGATCATGTCGTACGCTCGACGGCCGCACTGCCATTGGGGAAGGCTACCACCACGCTGTGGCCGCGCAGCGACTTCGCGACCTGATCGCGCCCAACCACCAGCGCGCGCACATCCGGCCCGCACGCCAGCCCGACGATCGCCTCGGCGTGGGGCGTTGCTAGCGGCGGCTCGACGATGATCATGCGCTCGGGGCGGCCCTGCGCGCAGACCTGCGTGGCGAGCTGCCACAGGCTGCCGCCCGGCCCCGCGCCCGCCGAAAAGCGCCACTCGCGCAGGTGCAGCTCGCCGCTGGCCCAGCCCGCC
>LJCR01001505.1 GCA_001399705.1 Kouleothrix aurantiaca | reverse complement strand
GCTTCACGATTGCGGGCGGGAATGACG
Source organism: Kouleothrix aurantiaca (assembly GCA_001399705.1). GTDB lineage: Bacteria > Chloroflexota > Chloroflexia > Chloroflexales > Roseiflexaceae > Kouleothrix > Kouleothrix aurantiaca. Next base: position 1,720 of record LJCR01001505.1, on the reverse strand, counting down.
ACCAACCCTACGACATCGGCGGCGGCCTGTACGCGCAGGGCGCGCGCTTGGAACTGCGCAATCTGCGGTTCGCGGGCAATGCCGCGCGCATGGGCGGCGCGATCGGCGGCGATGCCAGCGCATTGACGATCGACAACGTCGCCATCACCGGCAATAGCGCGACACAAGGCGGCGGCGTGTACGTCAGCAACGCCAGCGTCCTGACGCTGACGCAGGCGCTCCTCGAAAATAACCAATCGAGCGCGGTTGGCAATGCGATCACCGACGGCACCGGCGGCGGCGGCTTGGCGGCTATCGACAGCCAGCTGCGGCTGAATCACGTCGTCTTTCGATCCAACCAGGCCACTAATCCCAGCGCATATGGCTTTGCTGCCGGCGGTGGCATGTCCAGCCAGGGCGGTAGCCTATCGCTGCACGATGTGCAGTTTATTAATAACAGAGGTGACAATGGCGGCGGGCTGTTCAATGCCACTCCCGACGCCCAGATCGATCATGTGACCTTCGAACGTAACACCGTCAACTGGTGGGGCGGCGGCCTGTCCAACCAGGGCGAGCGCCTGCGTATGAGCACCGCGACCTTCGACAGGAATAGCGCCTCCTGGGGCGGTGGGATCTACCTGAGCGCGCTCGAGTCGACGATCTCCAACGTCGCGTTTCGCCAAAACACAGCCTACAACGGCGCCGGCATGGTGCTCTTCGGCGGCAGCCCGCAGATCAGCAATGCCAGTTTCAGCAATAACACCGCTACCAACAGCGGCGCCGGGCTCTACAATCTAGGCGCGGGCTCGCTCACTCTGACTGGCGCGACGTTCAGTGGAAATGCGGCCGGCACCAGCGGCGGCGCGATCTACAATGACCCTGGCAGCTCAATTCGACTCAGCAACAGCATCCTATGGGGCGATGCCGCCGCAGATGGGCCTGAGCTGTTCACGCTCGAAGCAGGCTCGGCAACTGCAAGCTTCAGTATTATCGAAGGCAGCTCTGCGGGCGACGGTAATCAGAGCGCCGACCCGCGCTTTGTGCGCAGCCCGGCACCTGGCGATGATGGTACGTGGGGCACCGGCGATGATATCTTGGGCGACCTGCATCTCCGCCGCGACTCACCGGCGATCGACGCCGGAGACAACGACGTCGTGCCGACCGATACGCTGGACCTCGATCGCGACGGCGTCACAAGTGAGCCGCTGCCGCTTGACCTTGATGGCGAGGGCCGTTTCGCCGACGATCCTGATCGTGCAGACACAGGCCATGGTGTCGCGCCAATTGTGGACATAGGCGCCTACGAGTTTACGGCGGCGCCAGTCGTGCCACCTGCTCAGCCGCTCTCCAAGCTAAGCGTGCGCATCAACGCTGATCATAGCCAGGTGCGGCTCGGTGAGACTGTGGCATTCGATATTGTCGTCGGCAACGACGGCCCTGACCCGTCACGTGCGATCACGGTGACGACGGCCCTGCCACCGGGCCTGGCGCTGATCGTGCCAGTCGCGGCCCCAGCAAGCGCTGGCTGGTCTTGCCAGTACACTCAGGACGAACGCCAACTTATCTGCACGCGCGCGAGCTTGGCGGTCGGTGCTTTCTCTACGATCACAGTCGTTGCCAAGCTCACCTCCACTCAGGGTAGCCTGCTGATTGATACGCGCGCGGACTCTGCCTCCGCTTCGACGCTGAGCTGGAGCATTGCGGTAGCCGGATGGCTCAGCGTCGCCGCCGACTCCTGGCG
>LJCR01001502.1 GCA_001399705.1 Kouleothrix aurantiaca | reverse complement strand
ACCTTGTGTTGTTTACCTTCGCGTCGCAAGCCCGCGGGCGGCTGTGCTGCCGGCAGGCGTGCAGAAACATAAAGTACGGGCCAGCCCCGTACCGACGGCATTATACCACAGCCTTCCGCGCGCCGGGGCCAGGCGCAGGCGGCGGGTTGCGAAAGCCGGAAACACTTCACGCAGAAAAAGACATGAGCACGGCATGATCTTGCGCACTATGCCATGCACTTCGCTGCGGGCAAAAATCCGCCTCGCGACCGGCTTGCCCAAATACAGTCTCCGTGTATACTTTCAGGTGGCCCGTTTTTGCCTTTATGCAGCAGATCCGTGGCGCTATTCTTGCGATGCTAAAGCCGGCCAAGCGACTGGTACCAGCGCAATGAAGAAGTGGAACAGAACCATGCAACGCAGCGTCACTATCGACGGGGATAGGGTTATGGAGGAATACGGTGCAACGCCGTTTACGTTTATTTGCCCTCGCGACTCTCATAGTCTGGGGGTCACTGATTGGGTTTAATCACTGGCGTGCCGATGCGGCCGACATTCACCTTCGGCCACCGGGCGACATGTTCGAGCGCGGGCCGTACACCTACCGTGTGAAAGAACAATGGCGCGCTTCCGACCAACCGGTGCCCGCACCCGCAATTAATCCGTATGTTCGCCCCGAGTTCGCCCACGAGATGCGCAATCTGCAGCCGGCTATTCTCGCCGCTGCTGCGCGCCACAACCACCCGCAAATCTCTGGAATGAGCGATCACGACTTCGCAGTGCTGATTGCACTGCTGATGTATAACGAGCACTTCGGCTGGTTTGAAGAGCGCGTGACGCCGGTGCAGCTGTTTACGCCGCTGTATGAGGATTTGCAGCGTGAAACCAACCAGGCCGGCATCAGCAACCTGAGCGTGTGGCCGGCCAATATTCGGCCTTCGGTCGCAATTGAAATTTTGCGTGGCCAGGTGCCGTTGCCGCGCAGCACTGGAGTGATGACGGTGCCAATGACGATTGCAGGCAGCACGCTGAACATCAAGAGCTACCCTTCGACGCAGGAGCTTTACGCCGCCGTAAGCCACGAAATTGCCGACCCCGCCTTAGCGGTGGAGTATCTGGCGGCCAACCTGGAGCGCGGGCTGTACCGCGCGCAGGCTGAACATGTGGTGGTTACCTGGCGCGCACTGGCGGCCTGGCATAACCAGGGCATTGTGTCGCCCAGCGATTTGCGCAAGAACCCGACGGCCGCTGACTATGTGCGCCGGGCTTCGGCATATTTTGCAACGGCGCGCGCGCTGATCGATCTTCCCGAGCGGCATGTTCCCGCGTGGAAGCTGGCGATTGGCGACTAGCGAGACGAAGGACGAAGGATCACGGACGACCGACGACCGACCACTGACGACGGGTGCGTGGTCGGTCGGCCTTGCAATCATCGTTCCCTATTCCCCATCCCCCAAAGCGCCCTAGCGTGCAACCTCGATCTCGCCCAGCGCCACGAAATCGGCCGAGCCGTCGGCGAGGGGCAGGCGCTGCATCGAAGGGTATTCGTACCAGCCCAGGTTGACGTGGTAGCGACCGGCGGGCGCGTCGGCGGCGAGCGCGGGCGCGATCAGGTCGGCGTAGGGCTTGCCCACCTGCCAGCGGCTGGTCGGCTCCTGGCCGGCGCTCTGGTCGCACTGACCCCAGATTTTGCCATCCGGCCCGACGAGATGCACGAAGAAGCGATAGCTCTGGCCAGGCACGGCGTGCGCCTGCCACTGGAGCATCA
>LJCR01001500.1 GCA_001399705.1 Kouleothrix aurantiaca | reverse complement strand
ATCTTCCACCGCCCAGGTGCGGCGCATGGCCGAGCTTTCGAAAAACGACCAGACATCGCCCGACAGGCCGACCTGGCGCGGCAGGTTCCAGAGCGGCTCAAGCGGATCGTTATAGGAAGGCCAGTCGTCGGCCAGCTCGTCGTCGTGGAACGTCCAGGAACGGAGCGAAAGCCGCTCACTGCGGAGCACCATCGGGCCTCCAGGCATACAGGCTGCCATCGAACGGAAACACCCGGCCTGCGATCATATCGCGCACCTCGGCGCTGCTGCGCAGGCATTCCGCGATCAGCTCGTTTGGGTAGCCAAAGCGCACCTGATGGAGCGCGAATTCGTCCTCATCGTCAAGAATAACCTCGCCCGTCTGCGCCCGCCAGATCACATCCAGGTCGAGGTCGATGAAATGCAGCGTGCCGTCGGGCCAGGTGGCTGGCGAGGCAATATTCACATAGTGCGAGCGCGGCCGCCAGTCGCTGTACCAGTTGATATGGACGTTGTACGAGCGATCGGCCCAGTAGAGCTGCAAGCTATGGTGGGTAGCAAGCATCGCGCCACGGTAGCTCTCGATGCGCGTTCCCGGCATCACATACAGCATGATGTGGCCGGGTTCTTCGTGCACCAGCCGAGCAGCGTAGCGATAGTGCAGGCTGCGATCATATTTGGTGGAATGCAGCGCGATCGTTTTCATTGATCGAGTTCAAGCGTCGCCAGATCGCCCACGTCGCCGATCACCAGGCGCACCAGCTCGGGCAGCGCGTCGCGCACCGGCATGTCGATCACATGATCGGCCATGAGCGTGTAGATCGAGTTTTCGGCGTCGATCGCCAGCACCAGCGCGCCCACGCGCTTGGCGGCAAAGGGGAACGAGGCCACCGGCTCGATCGCGCCTACATCGCCAGCGCAGATAAACACCTCGCACTGCTCGACGGCGGCGCGCGCGCTGCGCAGCTCCCACTCGGGCAGGCCCTCGCCAAACATCACCACGCCGGGGCGCAGCATGCTGCCACAGTGCGGGCAGCGCGGCGGCGACTCGCCCACATCTTCCCAGCCCGAGATGACGTGCCCGGCCTCGTAGCAGCGGCTGCGGCGCAAACACCCATTCAGCTCGATCAGGTCGCGCGAGCCGGCCCGCCAGTGCAGGCCATCAATCGTCTGGGTGATCAGCGTGAAGATTGGATAGTGCTGCTCAAGATCGACCAGGGCAAAATGTGCCGGGCTGGGCTCGGCAGACTCGGCGGTGTGGCGGCGGTGCTCGTACCACTCCCAGACCATGCGCGGGTTGCGCATGTAGGCCTGCACCGTTGCCAGCTCGCTCACGTCGTACTGCGCCCACTCGCCGCTGTGCGCTTCGCGAAAAGAAGGGATATTGCTGGCGGCTGCCATCCCGCCGCCGGTGATCACAACCACACGCGTGGCCTGTTTCAGGCGCTGAACCACCGCTTCGGGAAGGTTGAGCGGCATGCGTCACTCCTTATAATCTGATTATACAATCTCTTGATCAGGCGATCCTGCGCTTTCACCGCGCAGCGGCACGCCCAACGCATCGCACAGGGCCGGCAGCACCACCCCCGCAGGGCCGATGAGCTGCTCATCGAACAGGGCCGGGTCGCCGGGCGCGATATTAACGGCGACGACATATGCGCCACCCTCGCGCGCCAGCAGCGGCAGGCCGGCGGCTGGATGCACCAGCCCCGATGTGCCAACCGAAAGAAAGACCTCGGCGCGGGCGGCGGCGGCGCAGGCGGCCAGCAG
>LJCR01001501.1 GCA_001399705.1 Kouleothrix aurantiaca | reverse complement strand
GATCATTGGCGAAGCTCTCGATCTTGCGCCCACTGTCGTCGAGGAATTTCGCGAGGTGAATATTGGCGCGCTGGAAGGTCGCCCGCCCAACGACGAGGATTGGGTCGAGCACGACCGAATCGTGCGCGCGTGGCTCACTGGCCAGCCCGATCTGCGCTTCCCTGAGGGCGAAGATTACCATACCCTGCTTGGGCGCATGCGCGCCGGGCTCGGGCTGGCGCTGGCTGGTCGCCACAACCAGCGGGTGATTATTGTCGGCCATGGCGGCATTTTCACGTTTACGATCAAGGATATTTGCCGCGACATCGACCTCGAATCGCTCATCCGCCAGCCCAGCCGCAACTGCTCGATCACCGAGATCGAGCTGGATGAAGCCGACGGGAGCGCGCCCGGCCTGCTGCGCGAATGGTCGTCGCCCGCGCATATTGTCGGCGACGCGGTGACGCAGATCATTGGCCACCCAGGCTTCGATGGCAAGCGCGGCGTGGGGTAAACAGCGGCATTGCTGCCAGTGAGGAGCAAACGCTCTTCTCATTTTTTGGATGAAGACTGCCCCAGAGTCTATCAGGATAAGGGGAGATACAGGAATGACGCACATGAAAGAGCGCAGCTAATCGCCAAGAAACCCCTTGTACGACGGATCGACATCTAGCGCGCAGGCGCGGGGCTTGCCGCCGCTTCGCACACAGGCGAGATGGTCGCGTGTACGTTGCTGCGCCACGGCAAGGGCCTGCTCAAGCGGTTCTCCACCGAGCGCGCGATCAATAGCTTGGTAGAACCAGTAAAACTCAATTCCTGAATTCCAGAAACTGGCGTTAGCCCCGTTTGGTGGTGAAGCGGCTAATTTCTCGCGATATGAGCGGTGTACACTCGCCATGTCGGGCGAGGAAATTTGAGCAAATGCCTCCGAATTGGCCACCGAACTGCGGGCGGGGAATGTTCCATCGAAACTCCGAACATCCTTGCTGAGATAGTTCAGCCATGTCCAGCATGCTTCGGGATGGGGAGTTGTTGCGGATATATACAGCCCATTGAGCTCAACATCGTGCGGGCTGATACCATGTGCTCCAAAGGGTGGTGAAGCAGTATGCGTATTCAGCCCGGCTGTATTATAAAAACGACTGCCAAGACTGCCGAAATCGAACCACCTTGCAACATGCCCTTGTAGTGCACTTTGAGAGCCAACCTGCGTGGTCTGGCTATCGGTGCTGTAGCTTTCCATATGTTGGTGTGGTGAGGTATTGCGGAGTAGATCAACGAAAAAATGCCCGGCTTGTACCACCTCTGGGTCGGTAAAGTTTGGCTGGGGTAGCCCGCCACTGTTCTGAACCACCTGCGCCCCGAATTGATCGAGAAAAAAGAGCAGATCATCGCGCATGTTCCGCACCGATGCAAAACCATAGTCGCCTTTTTCTTTATTGGTTAGCTTCTGCGCAGCAGCGAGAAATTCATCCGGCGACCAGCTCTCATCTGGAATGTGGAGCCCGGCATTGTCGAACAAGGTTTGGTTGTATATCAAAACGCGAAACGTCACCATGTAGGGCAGCCCGTAAAGTGCGCCACTGGATTGGAATGGCGTCAGCAACTGCGGCGGGTAGTCTGCGCGCTGGAATGCTGCGTCGGCATCGGCGGGCGGTTGCAGATCCAGCACGCTGCTCACCTCATTGGGCTGAAGCGGATCATACCAGGCAAAGCAATCGGCCGCCTTGGCATCCTCCTTGATCTGCTGAAATTGGCTTGCATCGGCCA